>NZ_VOZV01000031.1:0-37633 GCF_013419565.1 Acinetobacter sp. YH12072
GCGCGGTTTTAGAAGGAGTTGTAATTTTTCAAAAAAGATTGAAAACCATTTTAAAGCTTTCGACTTAACCTTTTTTTACATCAATAATGGCTTCATTTAATGTCAGCATACTTTTTGAAACACCACCAAATTTTCAAACTCTTGGTACAGATAACCAATTTTTAATTTCGGTACAGCATAGATCCCTTCATACTTATTTCTGATTAAAGAAAAAAGAGTAGATTTACCACTTCCATTATCCCCCAATACAGCAACTTTTTGTTTGTTTCGGATTTCAAAAGAGGCATGATTAAAAATCAAATGATTATCATATCCAAAAGTTACTTCTTCACCACGAATTAATATTTTATTTTTCGGGGGATTTGTTAGCTCAAAATTAATTCGAATATTTGCCTGTTCTTCGACTTGTTCTTTTACATCTAACTGCTCTATTCGTGATTGCACGGCTTTTGCTTGCTTTGCTATTGCTTTTTGTCGCCCTCCAAAAGACTTGTAAGTAGATATGAAACTTCTAGCTCTAATTTCAGAATTACTCATATTCCTTGGCTTATCTGTTATCGCTTCAGCTTGCCTTTTTTTCTGCAAATAAGCTTCCTCTAGTTGCTTTTTCTTTGCTTGATAATTTTCATATTCTCTTTTCTCAGTGTGAATTTGATGTTCCTTCTGCTGTTTATATGCAGTATAATTCCCGTCAAAACAGTTAATGGTATTGTTGTCAATCTCAATAATTCGATTACACAATTCATCTAATAAATTTGTATCGTGGCTAATAATCATCATTGTGTTATATTTTCCTAAATTTCGCTTTAG
The DNA here is from genome assembly GCF_013419565.1 of Acinetobacter sp. YH12072. Taxonomy (NCBI): domain Bacteria; kingdom Pseudomonadati; phylum Pseudomonadota; class Gammaproteobacteria; order Moraxellales; family Moraxellaceae; genus Acinetobacter; species Acinetobacter sp. YH12072. The sequence goes on from NZ_VOZV01000031.1 coordinate 811, forward strand.
CAATTGAATCCCTTTAGTATCTAAATTCGCTGTTGGTTCATCTAGTAAAAGTATTGAACTACTCTTAGAAAAAGTCTCAGCTAAACGTAAACGAGTTTTTTCCCCACCACTGAACCAACCTTCAGATATTGTTGAGCTGGAGCGAAATTCTTTCAATTGCCAAGAATCTACTGATTCGTGGTATTGACCGAATTGTTTATAATAAGAGATATCTCCCTTAACCTCAACATTTCCCTTGTCAGGAGCTATATCATTGTTAATGATCTCCAACAACGTCGTTTTTCCACTTCCGTTTAACCCGACTACACCAATAATATCGTTCTTAAAAACAGTTAATTTATCAAAAGTAAAAAGAAGCTTGCCTCCAAAATATTTTTCTATTCCTCTCATTTTTATCAATTCCATACAATCGCCTCCCTTTCTAGCGATTAAGTTAATAAACATATTAAATCATTAATTAGTTTTTGTAGTTTAGAGAGTTTATTTCTTAGGGTTTCTATTCCTCAATTATTCCGTATCCTTCTGGTGCAGGAATCCCATGTTCCGAAGAACGACTGACTGATTCCCACTCTTTCCATGTAAATATACGTTTTTCTGCATTTTCAACAGCTAAATCATATACAAGGCTTCCCAGAACTAATCGGAGAGGCGGATTCTCACTATTAACCAGTTTCATTATAGCTTCGGCGGCTAACTTAGGATCACTATCCACCGATTCGTTTGAATATTGTTGGGCCAACTTTTCACGTAATGAATCATACTCTTTTTTCTGTGTAGTAAAACTCATTTTTAAGTATAGATTCGTCCAGTAACCTCCAGGTTCTACGATAGATACTTTTATACCAAAATGTGCAGCTTCTTGTGCTAAAGCCTCGCTAAATCCTTCTAAAGCAAATTTACTAGCGCTATAGATTCCCGACATTGGACCACTAATCAGTCCACCAATACTAGATATCTGGATAATATGACCTGATTCTTGTGCCCGCAAGTACGGCATAACAGCTTGACTTACCCATACTGTACCGAAGAAATTAGTTTCCATTTGGCTTCTAACTTCATCTTCACTAAATTCTTCAATCATTCCCATTACCATATTCCCTGCATTGTTAATGACAATATCGAGTCTTCCAAAATGTTTAATGGCAGTTTCCACTGTAGTCGAAACAGCACTTCTATCAGTAACATCAAGACTTAAAGGAAGTAACATTCCTTCAAACTGGCATTTTAACTCATTCAGTTTTTCAATATTTCTAGCAACACCAACAACCTTCTCTCCTGACTCCAATGCTTTTTTTGTGAATTCGTATCCTAGTCCACTGCTTGCACCTGTAATAAACCACACACGTGTATTTTCATTGTTATTAAATGTCATAAATAATCTCCTCATATATTTAATAGTTATAGTTCTAAAATAAAAAAATCCTAAACTTTGAATACTTAGAGTACTCTAGTTTAGGATACTATGTTTAAGTATAAAACACCATCTTCTGTCAAAAGCTCTCTTGCTATTTCTAGTCGATTTTTCATAAACACTAACCAAGATGAAAGCTTAAAGTTAGAGTTGTAGACAAAAGTATCAGCAGGTTTTTTCTCAATAAAGTAATAAGGCGGATCAATAAAAATACATTTTATTGAATTTGAAAAATTTAATTTCAATGAATGTAAAGCGATTAAATTATTACCTTTAATAATTAGATTATCTTGATTTGTAAATTCACCAATATCTTCTTGCACACCATTTTCAATATAGCGTTTTGAATTTGTGAATACTTTTGGAGAAAATAGACGATCAATTTCATCACGGGCAATGATTTCATTGTAATAAATTTCATCCTTACCCTGATCCTCTTTAGTCATTCCACCTTCAAGAACACAATCTTTAAAAGGAAAATCTAAAACAACATCAGAACTATAATCTAAATATTTACCTTCACTGGTCAAACCTACATTATTACGGTACTTAGTAAAACTATCAGCCCAATACTCTTTATATTTCAATAGGCTAATGAGCTTTTCAAACTCAAAAATAAGGACACCATCAACATCGGTACTATAAATAGACTTAATCTTACTGTTATTGATTAAAGCTTTAACTAAATCAGCTTCTTTCTTCTGAATTGCATCAATAACGAGGGATCTTTGGAGGTTTTCACCATTCCAAAATTTTGGAAACTGCTTAAGAATTTTTTTTAGCGTTTGAATTAGAGCTGTATCCATGATTACTACCGATGCTAAAATTTTGTGAATGCAGAATTATATGCGATTCTATTCCCATTCATCTTAGATATTTAACTAACAGATCTTAGACTAGATCATGAGTTGTACGATTTACTCACTTCATTAAGAAGATTCTTTTAAATTTTTCTCATCTTTTATATGTTCGGTAACTCTTATCATCCAATACATCAATACAAAAAATGGAATAAGCAGAATTAAAAGGTAAAGGATACTAAAATTCAGAAAGTATCTGGCAAAAGATAAGATTGTCAGTAAGACCAATAATCCGCAAACCGTATAGACAATTTTATTGCGTTTACTAATTAGCTCGACAATAGAAAGATCCTGATTTTTCATTCTATGATTCCTAGTAGCTTGTGCAATACTGCATTTCCCTATAACCATGTAGCATATTCACCAGAACCATGAGTTGATTAAGGTACGTACTAGGTAGCCCTTCTAGCTCAGGGAATTTTTCCCACATTAGATATTTATCTTTGTAGAGAAAGCAATTTTTCTTAAATTTCTCTTGGCCTGATAACTCAATTTTCATTTGTTCAAGCTGCTTAAAATGCTCAACCACATCGTCTGGAATCGGCATATTGAGAGCTACACTTTTACCATTTAACCAATATTGGATTGGTCGGACGTTAATAGATTCATTAAAGCCTATAGCTTTGAAATAATCGCGTATCGCTTCAGGGTTGTAAAATCCCAATGATTCAACTAGCAGTTTAAAATCTGCATTTGTCATTCTTTACCGTCCTTAATCAGATTAAATTTGATTATATAGTCCACAGGTGGACAATACAAGCAATATCCCAAGTTTAACCTTCTATTGGTTTTAGTAGATTATGGACTGCCAATATTATTGTCTGGTCCATAATCTCTAAAACGTCTAATCCCGATGCTTGGATAAAAGCTGCAAGCTGCAGCGTTTATCCAGGCATCTATATTACCTATCTAATCTAGATCCATAGCACATATATCAGAGCAAAGTGTCTACTTTGCGAACTGACGCAATCAGTTAAATTTTCCCTTCCCTGATTACCGTTGATTTTCAAGTGAGCTTTAAAAAGCTGTGCTTTTTAAATGGCGACCGCAGAAAATAAACTGCTCCCATTTGATCTAGTAGCGGGATATAAAAAACACCCTTAATGGGTGTTTTCGTGGCCTAGATTATCGAGATATATCTTTATTTTTATTTCTCTCTTGAGTTTTAACTTGTGGCTGCTGTACTGGCTGTTGTTTTGGAGCATTGGCATCATAAGCCGTTAATTTTGGCTTATGAAATTTCTGATTTTGAATATCGGCATTATGTTGAATCTGAAGCTTAGTTTTATCATTTTTGGTTAAAGCTTTTTCAGTTGTTTCTTTCAATTTACTCAAGCTTTGAGCTTCCCACTTCCCTTTATTTGCCAGTGTTTGAACTCTTGCGCCTGTTGGCAGTCCAGTTTTAGGATCAATTTCTTTAGTATTCACTTCTACTTTGTTAGACCCTTTATAGGTCAGGACAATATCATCATTCTTAATGATATTTTGTTCTTTCAAAGTACGTTCCAGATCCTTCGCCCAGATTGTATTTTTTTCACCTTTACTATTTTCAATAGTGGCGTAGTAGCTGCTGTTATTTTTAGGATCATGCTTATAAGGTGCTGCACCATGATCTACTAATTTTCCAACGTGCATTTTTTTCTGGTTAAGCTGTTCAACCGCAACGTCTATACTGGCTGTGCGCTGCTTTTCTGTGAAGCCGTCAGCTTTCATTTTTTTATCAAAAACTGTCAGTAAAGCTTTCTCCTGTTCTGACAGGTTATTAATTTTTTCCTTCCGTTCCTGTACTGGATCTACTTTATCCTTCTCATTTAAAGGCTTCTCTTTCTGGCGTTCATTACCCTTTTCAATAGTATTGGGAACTATCTCTTTACCTTGTTCTTTTTTCATGTCATTGAGCAAGGCTAGATCAATATCACGAGGTTCATAACCCTTTACTGTCATGCCCTTCATTGAAGCTTCAAGCCATACATTCCGTTTAAATTCTTCAGAGCCTTTAACCTGTATTGTTTCCCATTTTTTAGCTTTTGCTACCTCCACCATTGAAGCAGCAATATGTTTATCATCAATTGTGGTTTTTAAAGCTTTTCCAGAATCTTCAAAAGCTACTTTTTCAGGATTACCTTTAAAGTGATATTTGTCATCTACCACATAATATTTATTGAGCAATGCTTTAGGTATGCCTTCTTCACTAGATTCTTTACTGTCATCAGCTTTTAGCTTTTTGGTATCAGTTACCTTAGTTTCTTCAGGATCTTGATTAATACCTTTTGTACTTTTTGAAATATCTATATTTTCAGCTTTCTCAATCGAATTGACTTCAGCTTGATTTGTTTCTAACGTCTGGCCAAGTTTGGTATAGCCTGTTTGTTCTTTATTAAAACTAGGTTTATCGACCTTGTTTGCTTCAGTCATGATCAAGTCCTTATTGATTAGAAATATTTTGGCGACGTGCTGCTTCGTCAATAATCATTTTAGTTTGAATATATTTGTCTGTTAGAAGTGCAATTTGTCTTTCAGTTTCAGTGCTTAAATCTTTATTTTGCTGATATACAGCTATGCTTTGCATATAGTTTTTTACAGTGTCAGGCTGATTAACCGCTTTTGATGAAAAGCCATTAGGACTGGTCACGGCTTTATTTGAAGTACAGCCCACAACTGAAAAAGATAGGGCAAGGCTGATTAATGTAAGAGAGATTTTTTTCATGATAGTTTCCTTATTTAGAATTAACTTGGTCTGAAAACGCCTGATAAACGTCATCAATATCTGAATTTTCTATAGATCCGTTTTGACCTTCATCTGCTGCAACTAGATTTTCCACTTGTTCTGGTTCATCGACTGCAACCAGATTTTCCATTTCTGCAATCATAGCCAAAGGATCTGATTCATCTGCTGCAACTAGATTTTCCGCTTGTTCTGGTTCATCGACTGCAACCAGATTTTCCATTTCTGCAATCATGGCCAGAGGATCTGATTCATCGGCTGCAACTAGATTTTCCGCTTGTTCTGGTTCATCGACTGCAACCAGATTTTCCATTTCTGCAATCATGGCCAGAGGATCTGATTCATCGGCTGCAACTAGATTTTCCACTTGTTCTGGTTCATCGACTGCAACCAGATTTTCCATTTCTGCAATCATGGCCAGAGGATCTGATTCATCGGCTGCAACTAGATTTTCCACTTGTTCTGGTTCATCGACTGCAATCAGATTTTCCATTTCGTCATGACTAAATTCAGTGTCATCAACTGCAATAAGGTTTTCCGTTTGCTCTGGTTCATCTACTGCAACTAGGTTTTCTATTGGATTTTCAGCACTAGCTTCCACCTGGCTAAAGAAGTCATCGACAATATTTTGCGCTTCAGTATCTTCTTCCCATTCAACAGCCCCAAAGAATTGATCGACCACTTGTAGACATTCTTCAGGTTGTGGATTTTCTGGATCTTCAAAAACTGTTTTATCTAACTTAAATTCAGGGATAACTAAGCTAGAAATATCTATCTGTTCAGCCTGTTCTACTGTAGTAATTTCAGTTATACGTTTTTCAATTTTTGCCTTATGCAGCTTTACGTCTAAATCAGGAATAGGAATTGAAAGTTCCAGATCCTCAAAGGCAATTTTTTCTAATTGCTTGTGAGTTGGAAAACCTTTAATTGCTTTCATGCTAGGAGAAACGGACTTTAGGCGATCCACAAAAGCACTGTCATTAAAATACTTAGCCTTTTCACACATGATAGGTTTTGTATTTTCCATAAAGATAATTTCTTTATCTTGCGACAATTCTTTTAACTCTTGAGGGAGCATTAAAGCTCGTCTTTGATCTGATTCATTTTCTGAATTAGAGCCACCTTGCCCCCATGCCATAGAACGGCTTTGGCCTTTAGATTTTGCTTTGAAAGTGAAATAGCCAAGCATTTCACTATATTCATTAGCATCTCGTTGTTCTCTAGGCGGGTAAACGATCTGCAAAGCATGGTTAGTTACAAGCCCCCTAGTTTGAGTTTTATAAACGTCCTCTAACTGGCCAATAGACTGAATAATTGTTAATAAACGAATGTTATAACCCGCAATAAATGAGTTAGCGTCTGCAATTTTCGCTACTTTACCGACAGCCGTTGCTTCATCATTCACGACTAGGCACTGGTATTTCAAAGATGAATCTTGTTGTGGCAGTGTTTTTAGATTCACATCAATTAAGAGTGAATAAAATAAATTAATTAAGTTCTTAGCATCCCCTAAGCGGTTAGGTTGAACACCAAAATAAATAGACATTCTTTGTCTGCGTACATCTTCAAGTTTAAAGTCACTTGATGAAGTTGCAGCATCCACAATCGGGTTCGCAAAAATCGTTAAAGGTGAGGTAAAAGTAGAAATGATGTTACCGAGCGTATTGTCTGGTGAACTTAAAAAACGGTTTAAAGCATCTAGGCAAGTATCACTAAGCGGTTTATCACTTTGCGCTCTTTCATCAATAATAGATCTAATATGATCCTGAATTGGCTTACCTTTACCTGAACTCTGTCTTAAAACCTCGCCCATAGTTACAGGCAGATCTTCAGTTTCAAATAGATATAGGGCTAGGCCAAGAAATAAGTTATTAGCATTGTCATTCCAGAAATCGGTTTTAGCATCACCAGTCACAGGGTAGAAGCTTCGACCAATAGCAAGAATTTCACCTACTCTAAAATTTTCGTCATGACTAACGGTATCAAATGGATTCCATTTATGAGATTTTAGATCTTCAGAAAATGGGCTGAATAGATAAACTTTCTGGCCATTCTTAGCACGAAATTTAGAAGTTAGTAGGAAGTTTTCAAGCTTTAAATCCAGTACAACTACACTATCCGAATAGTTTAGAAGGTTAGGGATAACAATCGCTACACCTTTACCGCTTCGTGTCGGAGCAGCCAGAAGTACGAATTGCTGACCGCCAAGCATTAAATATTTATTATGATATTTCCCTACTAAAATTCCCTTATTTCCCATCAATCCAGATTTCTGAATTTCTTTGGTTGTGGCAAATCTGGCATCACCGTGTAACGACTGTTTTTTATTAAACAGACTAGCAATGACTAAAGCAGGGAGAACAAAAGTGATAAATAGTGAAGCGATCAAGGCACCTTGCAGCTTTTTCTTTTGTGCAGGTACATTGTGTGCATATAAATCCCAATAATACCCCCACGTTGTCAGATTCACTTCAGGAAATGGATTGGTCTTATTAGCTAAATAATAAAGAACACCGGCCAGATATTTAGCAATAAAGAAACCAACGACCGCTAAAAAAATTGCAAGGAGTAGGATCAGGATTTTTTTATTCACGCCCTATCCCCTACAATAATTTCAGCATCACCAAATTGAGCCTTAACTTTAGAAACAGGATCAAATTTGATTTCAGAAATAAAGCGTTCTTTACCTATTAAATTACTTTCATCATCGTATTTTTTCTTCACTTCAACATGAACAATAATATCAATTGTTAAAGCAACTAATTCCTTTAGTGTAGTGGCATCGTAGATATTTGCTTGTTCATGTTCTTTGCACATAAAGACGTAGCGATCATAAGCCAGTGAACAGCTTTCAGCGTGATAACTTGTAATAGATCCACTGTGACCAGTTGTAAGCAGTTTCAGAAAGTCAAAAGCTTCTCCACCACGTAATTCAGCAAGTAATACACGGTCTGGCTTCATACGCATATTACTAGCGATCAGATCAGATGGAGTTACCTTAGCTTTACCTTGACCACCTTTAGAATAAAGTAGGTGAACCTTGTTTTCATGTGGAACAAAAAGTTCACGTACATCTTCAATAGTGACAAGACGTTCATCTTTAGGAATGTACTGACAAATTGCCTTCATGAAAGTGGTTTTACCAGAACCAGTATCACCAACAACTGCAATATTTTTCTTACATTGAACAGCGAATTTAAAAAATCCCTCAAGATCTTTGTTTTCTAAAAACTGGACTAGCTTAATATCTTCAGTACGTAATACAGGTTTAAACTGCTCAAACTCTTTAGATTTCCCATATCTGAAGTGGTCAAAAAAGCCTTGATCTTTATATTCCTGAAATGATCGGTTTGACTCGTCAGGAATACGGATTGTCATTGATACCGTTCCATTTTCAATGGCTGGCGGTAGAACGATCTGAATACGCTCTCCATCAGGTAATTGAGCAGATAATATAGGGTTTTCTTGGCCAATCCGTTGATTGGTATAGGTAGCAATAACATTAGCTAAAGCTGTTATTTGCGCCATTTCCAGATTTATAGAATGCTTTTCCCATCCTTTATTAGATTCCGTCCAAACTTCGTTAGGTGCGTTAATTGCAATTTCAGTCACCCCTTTAGTTTTTAAGAATTTTTCTAATGGAAGTAATAGCTGTCTAACCATTACATCCTTGCTTAAAACATTATTTTGCGCGGAGTTCATACACACCTCTGAAATCAATATCTTTGGCCACGTAAATTGAAGCTACATCACCCTGATTTTTATAAATTGTTGGCTTGATATTGATTGTTTCATTCAACACTGTTTCAGCCATTGATTTACCCATGTCTGAAGTGTTTTGAAGCATATAAGGAGTGCTATTGTTCCCGCCTGTTTCTTTAGAAATACCGTAAGCAATAGCGTCTTGAACTAAAGAAAGCATAAACGCTGCACCGATACGTGCGCCCCAACGGTTATCTACTCGACCACTTAAACCACCTGTTCCTAAATGGTCTGCTGCGGGAGAATCAATATCGACAATAACACCATGTGGAGTTTTTAAGCGTGACCAGATGATACCTAAACGTCTTTGCCCTTGTGCTGCAATACTTTTGTATTCTCCAATGACTTCAGATCCCGCTTCAGCAAGGACTACACGACCATTATCAGAATAAACAGGTTGTGGAAGGACACATGAAGCCATACCGCCAATTTCTGAAACGACTTTAACTGACAGGTTGCAACGGATTACACGACCTTTAGCAATTAAGTAATTTCGATCCCCAATAAACCTAGCCTGGACTTTATTAGAGGAATGATTAGCCATGTTAGTTGTAGCTTGTTGTGGCTGATGCTGCATAGGTTCATCATCATCATGGGCTAAAGACATCAAACCAGATCCAGAGAAATTACCAGAACGGCTATTACTATTCTGATCCTGTTCAAACTGTTTCATCATGCCTGTTACTTGGTTATAAGCTGCTTGATGATTCATGCTTGACGGTTGGCCAACCGCCCCGCCTTGTTGTGAAGGATTGACAAAAATCCCGCCACCGTAACGGCTTCCATTGTTTAAAGGTACATATTGAGCTTGTTGTTGTGGCTGTGGCTGAATTACTACAGGCTGTTGATTTGCTGCTTGTTGTTCAACTACTGGCGCAGCTTCAGGCTGTCTTAAAATCTGCTGACCATTTTGGCATTGAAAAACCAACATGCCGTTATAAGTTAAAGCATTACCGTTATTGTCTGTTAGCTGTCTAGGAATACTTTGATCCTGACAGGCATCTAGGCTTTGAAATTGAGCATTTTGACCTGCATCCATTGGCACAGGATCAGTATTAGTAAAATCCCTTCTTTTAGCTGAAGCATCTAGGCTTGGATCTATCTGATTTTCTTTTAATTGGGCTGCTTCTTCAGCATCACTACTATCTGAAAAGAAGTTATAGGCAAAGACCGCTATAACAGTAAAAAGTACCGCCATAACTGCAATAAACGCTATTTTTTTACCTTTTCCATCTTCCTGATCCCCACGTTCATTGACAGAAACAATGCCATTTTCTGATTCGTTAAATTCTTCATCAGGAGCTTGTTGATCATCTAATGGTTTTTGATCATTAATATTCATTAGTTCATATCCCCAGTAATGACACGTTTAACACCCTCTACAGTAGTGCCATCTTGAGGAGCAACACCGACAGGATCATAAGATTCATTGAAAATGCTCACTACGCCTTTTCCTTGACGTAAAACAAATTTTTTAGCTAGAGCTTCAACAATCAAAAGTTTTGGATCTTCTTTACTGATATGGAAATTAACTTTTTCTTCCCCTTCCGTACCTTCAATAAATACGACTGGAATATCAGTATTTCCTTTAAATCGCATATAGGTAAAACGACCGTCATCAAATAGCATTTCTGGAACAAAGTGCTTCCCTTTGCTGTTTGCAGCTTGACGATAATTCCAGTTTTTAGGGATAGGCGCAGCATTAGCTAAACGATGCTGTAAAACCAAAAATTCAGTAAGTTGGCTTTCTTCTTTTAATTGTGCTGCATAAGCGTTATAGCGTTGAGCTTCTTCCTGTTTACGTTTTTCTTCTTCTTCTTGTGGATATTTAAAGACAACACGATACATCGGTTTTTCTTTGGCATTATTTAGAACTTGAAAATCAAAACTATAATCACGCTTATTAGTGCGTAACTCTAAGTTATTCCGAGTAGCCTTATCCTTTGGCTTCACCCATACTAAATTTGATCCAGTATCCGCAAAAATACACCAATTGGTGTCATCCTTTTCACAGTCTGAAGGGTATCCAGTAGCAGCACCACGCTCTAAAATTCTTTCACCTTCACCTAATACAATGCGGGTTACAGTGCCTTTTTTGACAGTAATTCGATAAACATCATTAGGAACATAATTGATTGTTCTAATACGTGAATCGGTAGGCATAGCTTTAGGCGTAATTGCTGCATAAGAGATCCCATGCACCGCCAAACCCAAAGCAAGAATTAATTTTTTCATGTAATGATCCTTTACATTCCTTGTTGAGCTTGTGGCTGAACAGCAGCCCCGCCTTGTTGAGCTTGTGGCTGAACAGCAGCCCTGCCTTGTTGAATCGGAACATAGACTTGCTGACTAGGTTCAACAACCAAGCCTGACGGTACAGGTCTGTTAGGAGATAGTTCAGGATCGACACGATAGCCCACGACCTTAAAGCCGAATGGGTTTTTAATTAGATCTTTTTCTACCAGTTTATTTAGATTGTTCGGAGCATATTCATATCGAATACTTGCAATATAATATTGTGGCTGTTCATCACGATTAGCTTCGACTGAATGCAAAGTCTTAGTGAAGCGGACACTAGCAGTAAAACCTGTTTCATCCTGATTAGTCTGGACAGAAATCACATCAACTTTTAATTCATATTTTTTGCCGTATTTTTTATCTCTTGCACTATCACCTTCATAGAGTGAAGCAAAGTCATTACCGACCTGATTACTACTCATAGTCATGACTAAATCATAATCTGGCTGTAATAACGGATAGAAATAACTCTCACGGGCGGTTACATAACGAGTAATGTTATTTTTATCAATTAATTCTTGTTTGCCTTTTACTTGCTGATCATCAACAACGCCCACGTATTCAACATTTCCTTGAGCTTTATCTACTGTGAAAACAACAGGTACAGTCTGGCGCATTGGAGCTAATGTCACTAATCCAATGGCTTCTAAGACGGCCACGCCCACCGCTACTTTTGCAATAGTCCAAGCTTTACGTTCTGACTTAGCCCGCATCGCAATAAGATCTGCTTCCCAATCCATAGCTTTTTCATAGCTTTTAGCTTCTTCAGCAGCAGATACTTTTTTAAGTTTGTTCATGATAGACCCGATAGACCCTATTAGAGTTATTTCTCTAAGTATGCCAAAAAATATAAAAATCGTAAACCAAAATAATATATTTTGGTTTTATAAATTCAATGTTTTCTGAAAAATTGCAAAAAAAATACCCATTTCAAAAGAAATGGGATTTTTTTTAAAAGTTTAGTTACCAGAGTAGCCGTCAAGAATGTTGCCTTTTTGGGCAGCACGTTTTAATCGGCCTTCAATTTCAAGCTGTTGTGCTGCATCTTTTTGAGCTTGCGCCTGCGCCTGCATCAAAGCAATTCGGTTTGCATCATTAGCAACTTGTGACTGTTCCGCTTGAATCCTAGCCTGTAACTCAGCGATAGCTTTAGCATCAGTAGTGTTATTGATCTGTTTACGCAAATTATCAATCTGTTCAGTACGCAGATCCGCAACGCCTAACGCTTGCTGATTTAAAGCCTGTGTTTGTGCATTGTTATTTAATGCAGCTTGACAGGCTTTATAGTTCTGGCCAGTTCTTGAAGCACAGTCATAAACCATTGTGGCATCACGAATGTTTCTAGCTGCTGAAGTCATACCATTGACACCGCCTTGTTGGATGCCTTTATAAATGTCAGCAACATCACTTGGAATCACGTCTTTAAGATATGGATTATTGACAGCATCACCGAAACCACGAATACCAGTAATGGAATCGTATTGCTGTTTTGCCTGTTGGATCTGGTTCACCATCTGATTGTATTGCTCACCCCAAGCCACCATATTTTGAACAGCTTGAACAAGGTTAGCACCGTCAATGACAGGAATACCTGTAGCATTGGCTTGACCACTAATAAACAAAGATGAACCTAAACCCAAAGCTAACAATTGTTTTTTCATTAGAAAAATTCCTATTTGTTTCTTTTGAGGTTAGAGAGAGTGTGTCGTTGATATAACGGCTTAGATCCTCCTGTATTCGAGCTATTGGAATTATTAGAGCTGCTAGAATTCCCTTGAACACTTCCCCCAGTGGTAGGAGTAGCTGAAGCACTATCAGATTTTGAATTATTACCGCCACGACCTTTAGTAATTGCTTGAGCTACAGCACGACCGACACCTTGAACACCCGCCCCACCTGTTATGGCTGAAGCCATCGTTGGAATGTTCCACATGATCACTACAATAGTTCCCGCAACAATACAGAGGGAAACTACAGAAGTAAGAATGTCACCCGCATCAAAGTTATTAGCGATTTGCGTACACATGCCTGAAACGAAAGCAAAGAGCATACTGATAATTGCGGTGATAAAGCCTATGGTGAAAACATAGCTCAATGTTTGAGAAAGCCAACTTTCAAAATATTTTTGTGTAGCAGGAAACATTGCACACAGAATGAATATGGGACCAACGCCTAAACAAAGTTGCAGACTGATTTTTGCCAGTAAATATAGGCCAGTACCAATGAAGAACAATAGGAATTGAGCGACAGAAACAACAGCAGCAGATAAATACAAGCCAATATCAGGGAAAATGCCAGAAGCTGATTCAGCTTCCTCACCTAATTTTTGGATTAATTCACCCCACGGAACGCTCACTTGATCCAGTAAAGCACCTAACGAAGTTTCACCACCTGGACTAACAATCTGAATTAAACCGATAGCCAATCCGTTAATAGCTTCAACAACAAAGGATTGATAGACTCCAGCACTTAAAGCAATTCCACCAACAAAAGCGATCTTAAAAAACTTCCATAAAGCGGTATAAATAGAATCTTCTTGTGCACCAGTCGCAATATTGTAGCCAATGATCAGGATATAAATTGTTGCAGCAGTCAAAGCTATAGGAACAATTGCAGAAGCGATATTACTACTAACACCTGTCACGTAACTTGCTAATAGAGAATCAATTTTTGTTTCTAATGTAGTAATAATTGCCATTGCAATCCCCTATAAATCCTTAATTATTTTGAATCTGGGTTATATCCATCAAGGATATTTCCAGATCCTTTTTTGGTTTCTGCTTTTACTGGTTTTTGAGGTGCAGAAGGATCATATTCATCAAGAATATTGCCCTTTTGGGATGCTCTAGCCTTGCGCTGCTTCAGTTCTTCTTGCTGTTCAGCAGTTAAGTCTTGAGGTTTTAATTGTTGTGCAGCCTTCACTTCTTCTTTTAACTGCTTAACCTGTTCCTTATCATCAGAACATGCAGTTGTTAAAGTAGAAATAACCAACAAACTTGATAGTGCTAAAAACTTAGTCATGACTAAGCAACTCCTTTTTCTGAAATTAATTTTTTACGTTCTGCGATCCGTTGTAAGAAAAGTTCGCCCCAATCGTTAGGATCTTCACCAACTTCATTCATGAGATTTTCGAGAAGTTCTACATTATCCTTAGAGCCTGAAATAATCTGTAAAACGTCACGCATTTCGCCTAGATCCATTTTGCAGAGTGCGGAACGGCTACCCTGCTTAACTAAGAACATGCGTGAGTTTTCTTCTAGCTCTTTAATAATTTCAAATTCTTGCGGAGTGACCTTAAAGCCGTTTACATAGTCATCGTAATCAGCACGAGGATTAGGTAAAAAGATTTGAGTAACGCTTTGTTCAACCATTGTTTTACCAATGTCAGAATCTAAAACGTCACTTGGGGATTGCGTCATAAAGACACCTAGACCATTCAATTTACGAATAGTTTTCTGCTTATCTTTGGCAAAATCTTTGAAATATTCATCTGTTAATGGCTTCCAAAACTCGTCCATCCAGTAAATAAACGGACTACCATCAATCAATGAATCTGTGATGTGTAATAGATAAGCCATGATTGGTGTACGGACTTCAGGATCATCTAAAAATTCCGTGTAGTCATAACCAAAGATTGGCATTTTGGCTTTAGAAAAGTCTTGAGTATCGTATGGATTATCAAAGACCCAAGATAAATTTCCGTCATGATCAGCAGTGTTACACCACTTAGCTAAACGATCCTGAAGCGAATCGCCCCCGCCATTTACTTTCAGATTCATATATAAAGCTGAAAGTCTGCGGAGTTCTAACGGCATATCATCACGCATAATGGTACGAACAGCCTGACTGATTTCCAGATCTTCGGCAGCATTACGAACGCCACCTACCAGAATTTTTACAAGCTTTTCTACAAACTGAATATTTGTTTCAGTCGGTGGTAGCTGCAACGGATTAAAGCCAGTTGGTACACCACGCTCTAAGGCATAGTATTGACCCCCAATCCGTCTAATCCCAATTTCTGCGCCCCTATCTTTATCAAAGAAAACACCCTTCAGATTTTTATACTTACAAGCAAACATCATCATGGCCATGACTAGGGTTGTTTTCCCCACACCAGTTGTTCCAATGACACACGTATTACCTGGCATCTTGTCATCTGTAGAATCTTGCTTATCAGGGCTGACATGATGATTAAAGTAAAATGGTTGGCCACTTGGAGTTTTAAATAAAGCTAGTGCTTCACCCCAAGGATTGCCGTCACGCTTACCTCTTGCGAAGTTATGAAAAGGGCTTAAAGCAGAAAAATTTAGGCTTGTGAGATATGCTTCTCTTGGACGCATATTAAAGTTACCCGCTAATTGCGAGAACCATGCACATTCAGGAACAGTATCAATTACAGCCATTTTGAACCCTGCTTCATCTGATAAAGCAGTTCTGGCACTCGAAACATTCAGAGCAACTTGATTTGGTGAATCACCAAAAATCGCAAGCGTATAGTGATATTCGCCTAACTGGAAATTCCCGCTATTAGCTTCACTCATAGCCAGATCAATATCACGAATCTCTTGATCTGAAACGTCCTCTACAGAATTTAGCTGTCCTTTAATTGTTTTTAATTTATCTACAGCATCACGCTTGCCATAAACCGTGAAACTTTGAGTTTCAATGTATTCATAGTTTCCATACAGGATGGAATTGCACATTCCTGATTCTGATAAACGTGGAAATTCTTGAATATCCAGAAAGCCTACATATTTTTGAGCTTCAGGATGTTTGATCTGTAAATAGCCGTTTTTGTCACCAAAGAACAAGCGACTACTTGGAATATATTGATCAAGATTAGCTTGTCTTAAAGGGATTTCTTCCCAAACTCCATTAGTTAAGAAACCAAGCAGATTACACATTTCGGAGTAGACAAAACCTTTCTTGGTATAGGTCGCCAGACGTTCTGGATTGTAGTGATATAGACTTGCTTCAACCTGTTTGGCTACATCATCCAAAATATCGAGATCCCGCTTAATCTGCTTTTTCAGGGCTACTGGATCACGACTAGCTTTACTCTTAAAGATCTTTGTTAATCTGGAAATTTCAGGACGATAAAGAATTGTTAAATACAATTCAGTAGCCATCTGTTTATTCTTTTCACCCTGAAACTGCTGATAATATCTTTCATTAAAATCAGCAATAAAATCATTTTCATAAACGCCATTTAGACGTTCATTAACTCCCCTACGAATCTTATGCGTCCAAACAGCAAAGTGACCGCCACCTAAAGCACGATAAAAATTATTTAATCCTTCTTTACGGATTCTAATAATATCGGCTTCAACTGTTTCAAACGAAATGCCTTCTAATTTCCATGTAGCAATGTATTCACCATTTTTAAGCTTAATAACATTGTTGGAAACATGATTACCAAACGGCAGATAGTCTGAAATTGCGACCTCAGCATTTGCGCTATCTTTAACTTGCTGTTTTGAACGCATGATATTGTTATTTCCTTTTCTTTAATTTAAGTGGCGAATATGAGATTGCTCCCCATTTTTGATGGTTCTGGATCTGTTTCCCTCTTATGCGCCACCGCATCAATACTTGCTTTAATCGTTGGTCATCTACTTTTGTTATTGCCCGCATCCAGAAGTAAATAGGCACATAAATAGCTGCTATAAATAAAGTCACATAGGCACTAAGTAGATAAAAAGACCAACCCGCTAAAAGAATTGCTACCCCCGTCACCAACAAAAAAGGCAACATTGGAACGCCAAAAAGCATGGCAGGACGAGTGCAACCCCTGAAAATTGGATCAGAAAAATTCGACATTAGTTAATCAGCCAAGCAGCGATACCCGCAGCACCACCTACCAAAATCCCCCCGATAACGATGTTAGAAATGTCTGACCACTTCGCTTGTTGCCAAGCCAATTTAAAGCCAGCCCACATGATAGTGATGGTAAATACAGTTACAGCCACACCCGCTAAGACTGACTGAACATTAGCCATAACCGTATTAACTTTTGAGATTTGAGCAAAAGCAGGGCTTGAGATTAACGTCATGAACAACATCAATACGCTTGCTTTGATACCAGTCGTTTTAGTCGTTGTTATTTGCGTTTGATTTGCTTTCATTATTTTCTCCAAGTGAAGCAATTAAGACCTAGCGCATTAAGTACCAAGAACAATATTTTTGGAAAATCAAATATTGTTCATTGGTGCTGTATATTTAATATATTACACTAAGTTTTAAACTTTTTGAAAATATTTTAAAAGATCATTGAAGATTTAAAACTTTTTTCTTTTTCTTTAATATTTGTGCCGTTAGTTAAGAAAAATGAAGGCCGTTTCTCCACTAC
Organism: Acinetobacter sp. YH12072; assembly: GCF_013419565.1. Taxonomy (NCBI): domain Bacteria; kingdom Pseudomonadati; phylum Pseudomonadota; class Gammaproteobacteria; order Moraxellales; family Moraxellaceae; genus Acinetobacter; species Acinetobacter sp. YH12072. Next base: position 18,216 of record NZ_VOZV01000031.1, read on the forward strand.
TGGAAGGCTTTGAAGTTCTGTATTTTCGTTATATCCATTGGAGTTAGGCATATCTGCATTAGTAGCAAAATATGCAAGCTGTTCTGAGCTATTCATAGGAGGTGAGGGAGGATTGAATTTTACAGGCATGGTATTGAGTGAACCATTAGCAAAATAATTCAAATTTCTTGATACTTTCGCTACATACCCATTTCTAAATCCTGATGAATGGTTGCCAGTGTTATAGCAAGACATAGCTTTATAAATATCTTTGCCTTTTGCCCTATTTCGGCAGTCATTAAAGATAAATTGCATTGCGCTTAGATTAGTGCAGGGATCAAAAACTTGCTCGACACTAAGATTTAATCTTTTGAAATTAGCACTATTAATTTGAGCAAAACCAACATCAATATTTCGTCCCTGGCTAATTAATCTTTTGGCCACAGATACAGCTTCTTCATAGCTAGTCGGCTGTTTTTTAAGACCTGCGGCACGATTAACCCCTATCGCAAAAGGATTAAATGAGGATTCAGATTTAACAATTGCAGACGCAATATTTACATCAACTTGTGGCGCACATTGTTGTGCCAAAACTACGAAATCAATCATTACTTTTTCACCTCAAATTTTGGCTTACCTTTTTGATCTGGATAAGTAGCGGAGCACCCATTTTTATAGTTGGTACACCCCCAAAAATAGCCATTTGCCCCATTGATCCGTCTTAAATCACTGGCACATTGAGGACATGAATAGACTTCAAGAAGTGGCTTTTTATTAACTTCAGGCAAAAAGACTTTGCAATCTGTTTCCCGATTAGGACAGAACCAGATCGGATCTTTACCTTCTTTTTTGGATCTGAATAATGGCGTTGAGCATTTAGGGCAAGGATATTTGATTTTCTCTACTGGCTGACCTTTCTTGTCATCCATCGAGTGCTTACATTCCTGATCATTGCAGATCCAAAAAAATTCTTTAGTTTGCGAATTTTGGAATTTATTTAAGCGACCTGTTTTACATTTAGGGCATGAATGAATAACTTTTTCGACTGGTTTACCCTTGTCGTCATCCATCGAGTGCTTACAGTCCTCATTGCTACAAATCCAAAAAAATTGATTGGTTTTAGTATTCTTAAATTTTTTTAATTGGCTTTTACACTTTGGACAAGGTATTGCGTTTATAGCTGTCAGCTTTGAAGCTGTACTTAGCTCTTGAGCAAGTTGAGTGTATAAGGCAGAAACAACCGAATTATATGAAGTTTCACCAGATGCAATTTTATCTAGCTGCAACTCCATCTCTTTTGAATAGTGCAGATCCAGAAAGCTAAATTTAGCTTTTAACAGACTACCAATTAAATCATTCCCTAATTTAGTTGGTTTTAAGACTTTCTTTTCTACCTCCAGAAAGCCCTTATTCAGAATATTGGCCATGATTGATGAATAAGTAGAAGGGCGACCAATCCCGCAGCTTTCCAATTTTTTAATTAGTGAAGCTTCTGTATAGCGTTTTGGTGGCTTAGTTTGTTTTGCAATAACTTCACCGCTTTCAACATCAACTACAGAACCAACTTCTAAGACCGGCACCACGCCTGAAGGCTCGTTTTCATCTTCATTCAGGCAGTCTTTACCAAAAACCATCCACCCTTTTTTTATTAGCTCACGGCTTTTAGCATGGAACTTATATTTTCCATCTTCAGACAGTAATTCCAAAGTAACGGCTTTATATTCAGCTTTGGCCAATTGACTAGAAATAGTACGTTCCCAAATCAATTGATATAAAGCTTTTTGTTCTGGTGACTTTCCTAGATCTTTATCAGTTATGTGAACAGGTCGGATTGCTTCATGGGCGTTTTGCGCCCCATCTTTTTCCTTAAACTTATTAGGCTTTTCAGGTAAAGAAAATTGATTTTCATTAGCATAAGCAAAGATTTCTTCTACACTTTCATCAGCTATGTTTAGGCCGTCAGTCCGAATGTAAGTAATTGCCCCTTGTTCAAATAATGCCTGTGCTGCTTTGGTTGTTTGTTGAGGGCTAAAGCCTAACGCTACACTAGCAGCTTGTAAAAGTAGGGCTGTAGAGAAAGGAGAAGGAGCATTTGAATACTCTGTTTTTTCAGTGCAGTTTAAAACTTTAACTTTCTTAGTTTTTGCAACTTCTTCAGCTAAGGAACGATCTAAAACATAAGGCTGATCCTCAGTTACAAATTCTGTTGTAACCCATTGCGAGATCCATTTTTTAGGCTCTTTATCAAAACTCAAATTAACGCCAAAGTGGTTAGTAACTTTGAATTTCTGGATTTCGATTTCTCTAAGGACAACGATTAAAACAGCAGGAGATTGTACCCGCCCCGCAGATGAAGGCTGACCCATAAGATTAGATGCAATAGGGGAAACTAGATAGCCCACCAGACGATCTAAAGCCCTACGTGCTTCTTGAGCATATACAAGCTGATAATCTAAACCACGCCCATTATTAATGGCTTCTTTAATAGCTTTTTCTGAAATTTCATTAAATTCTATTCGTTCAAATTGACCATCTTCCAGACCTAAACATTCTTTTAAATGCCATGAAATAGCTTCACCTTCCCTGTCTGGATCGGTAGCTAAATAAATCTTGTCTGCTTTATTCAAAAAGGCTTTTATTTTTTCAATACGTTTTTCGCCACCGTCAAAAGTTCTGTCATTAACTTTGGCATCAGGAATAAATGAATATTCCATTGCAAAATCATTGGCTATATCAATACCTAAGCCTTTTCTTGGTAGATCCCGAACATGGCCAACACTGGCCACAACTTTAAAATCAGATCCTAAAAAACTTCCAATTTTTGAACATTTGTTAGGAGATTCAACGATTACAAGATTCATGGGTTATTTCCAAATTGTGAAATTTAGGAAACTCGAAAGCCCACAAAGAAAAGATGAATATAAGAAAGCAACTACTTGAAATTTAGTGAAATCTACAAGGATTTCTAAAAGCAGTGCATCTTGTGGCATGAAGCACACAAGATAAACACATGAAATAACTAGAAAAAATTTTAAAAAATTTCCATATTTATTTAAACTTATAGCCATTTTCTTAAATCCCGTCTTAGAGCTTTAAAGAATATAATCCAAAATATACCATATTGGAAATGGCTTTTGTATTTTTTTACTTGATTCTTATTATTTTTACTTCTTCTGTATAAATTTTTTCTTTCAAGAAATCATTAAGCCTAGTCAGATCCTTAAAGATCCTAGCTTTATCTTTTTCTCGTCTTGTTGTTAAAGTCCAAACCTTTTGGCCTGACCATGCCAGTTTTGCTGTGATAAAAAATCCACCCTCAAATTCATTAATAATTAACTCTTTAATAAATCCTTGTTTATTAGATTCCTCTAGCACCACCTCTGAAATAGAAAAATCAGGATCAATATTTATAAAATCAGTCATCCATAAAACCTTTTAAAGCACCCATAACAAAGGTGCATTATCATCAATTTAGGTAATCTTGGTAAAGTTTTTTAAATAATTTAAAGAAATTTTAAATATTTTAGCTAAATTCTGCTTTAGTCATGACTAAAAACCTCGATGCTTGGATAAAAGCTGCAAGCTGCAGCGTTTATCCAGGCATCTATATTACCTATCTAATCCAGATCCATAGCACATATATCAGAGCAAAGTGTCTACTTTGCGAACTGACGCAATCAGTTAAATTTTCCCTTCCCTGATTACCGTTGATTTTCAAGTGAGCTTTAAAAAGCTGTGCTTTTTAAATGGCGACCGCAGAAAATAAACTGCTCCCATTTGATCTAGTAGCGGGATTTATATAGTACATAGTACATAATATGAGGTTATTAAAAGGGTTATAACCCCACGTTAAAACATACTATTGCAATGCTACTTCTCATAAATGGCGACCCGATATAAGTAGTAAATTATTTAAAAAGGACTTAATATCCACCTGTGGACATTTATTAAATGGGATAAGTTATGACTGAAGAACTAGGAACAGAAACAGAAGGAAAGGTATTAGATCGCAGAAAAAGATATAGAAAAAAGCCTACTACCAAAACTCCACTTTCAGTTTATTTCAATATGGATGTTCCTGAAGATGTTGAAGCACTGGAAGCCTTAGAATATTTAAAAGATATTTATGGCGGGGAAAAACACGGAAAAAGTGTAGCAGTCAAAGAAGTTTTAAGAATTTTCTATAAACAATTACAAGAAAAAAAAGCCTGATTAAATCAGGCTTTTTTCTTGCAAAAACTTAGGACTTTTTAACTGTAGTGACTAACTTGTCATCTACATACAGATAAACTCTTTTATTATGTGTATAAGATGAAATTTTAGGTTGTCCTTCTCCACCTCCAACAGATCCGTCTTGATTACTGCTGACGAATGAACAGTGAGGAAAGCCTTTACCTTTAGCCAGATCTTTTTTTACGTCACTAATTGTAGACTGACATTCAGAAACATTAAGACCGCCAGCAAAGCACATAAAAGCACGACAGCCATAATTTTCATCTTTAGCTGCAACTAAGGCAGATGCACTAGCTAAAGTTAAACCTAAAATAAATTTTTTATACACAAGTAGTCACTCTATTTAGATGAGTTTTCCAGTACGAATAACTTGCCTTCAAAGTTTAGAGATATTGTTTTGGCATTGCTGCACATTGAACAAATCTCTTGAATCAAGAAGGGTAAATTCCGTGTGAATCGAATTTTTCCTGATGCAGTATGAATGATGTGATCAACATCATTTACTTTAACAGTCACAAAATATTGGAACTGCTCGTTCATACCAATTTCAACACCATAGTTATTGGCGTTGAAGTCATCGACTGTTTTCAAGTCATTCATCGTTAAAGCCATTTCTGCAAGATCCCTAGTTTTTTAAAAGTGAAGTGCGGATTCTTACAAAATATAATGAATTTAAAAATGTAACTGAAGTGTAACTGTGTGTAAAAGACACAAAAACATCAATTATTTTTAAACGCTTTTAATATATATCAAAAAGTTTAAAACTTTAATGAATAATTTAAAACTTTTGTAAAAAGTTTGTATATATCAAAGCTCATATTTTTTTAGATCCCTTCCCTTTTTGTCATGTAAATATCACTTTAATAATCTTCTAAACATTTCTAAAAACTTTTTAAAAAAAACTAGAATCGGGTTTAAAAAGAGTTTAAATAAAGTTTAGGAGTGTTTAGAACAGTTTAAGAGCCTTAATTTCTTTTTGTAAAACATAAGTTTACAAGCCTATAACTATACGTTTTGTCGCTATAACTATACGTTTTGTCGCTATAACTATACGTTTTGTCGCTATAACTATACGTTTTGTCGCTACAACTATACGTTTTGTCACATACCTATACGTTTTGTCGCAAATAATCCACAGACTTATCAACAGTATACAAAAAATGGCTAAATTATTCTTAAAAATCAGTAATTAATTAGGTGTTTAGCTCTAACTTATTATATTTTTGCGTATTTTTTAGCCTTAATCCATGCTGCAATCTCAAAACTATACGTTTTGTCGCAACTTCCCCGCATAACTATACGTTTTGTCGCAAACCTGCGATTATGCGTACTGGATACGATTATATATATTTTTCAGGAATTAACTAGATTCTTAACAATCTTATAAGTTATTGTTTTATATAAATAATTATATTTAAGAACGATTTTTATTTTTTGGTGCTCAAAAAGATATTTGTATAGGCTTAAAATCATAACTATACGTTTTGTCGCAGCGTAAGTTATTGATATTTATATAATAGTTATAAATATTCAAAATTGAATATTTTTTAACTGGTTTTTGTGTTAAAAATAGCCATACGTTTTGTCGCAGCGTAACTAATTGAAATAAAAGAAAATACTTAAACAGGAAAAACATTTATTTTATTTATACTACTACAGGGTTATAAAGTAATTTTACTGATTTTTAATAAATATATATTTTAAAAACAATATCTTATAAACTTAATTAATAACTATACTTGATAAATATACTTGTATAGTTATAATGATTTCAAAAGGAATAACGGATTTACAAAAAAATGCAGAAAATTATTGGCTCACAAGGCTTAGAGGACTATACACAATCTAATACAAGGGCAAAATTGACCGATTTAGTTGTGACCCGCAATGATTTTCCTACTGCCAGATATAGCATTGATCTCAATCTTGAGAAGCTTATGTACTGTGCAATGATCATCGTGAGAAAGAATGAGCTTAAAAATAAGACCTCAATTACTCATGACGACTTCATTTATGTGAGCAGCGAAAACTTTGGAGAATTGACCTCCCCAATGGCTAGAAAGGAAGTGCTTACTGCAACAGATAAACGTGAAATTCAGCGAAATGCTGAAACTGCTTTAAAACGTATTTATACAAAATTTGATAACCCAACTATGTTGGTTAAAGATGGGGAATCTGACGAACCTGCTAAAGTTCCGATGATGACTTATTGCCATTATGACAAAGCAACTAAATGTATTAAGGTTAGATTCGCAAAAGAATTTTTTGAGTATTTCTATGATCTAGTTAAGAAAGTAGATGAAAAAACTAAGTCATTTAGTAGCCATGAACTGAAGCATATTATCTTATTTAATTCGAGCTATTCCCTTCGTTTGTATCGGATCTTAATGAGCTATATGTGGCGTACATCAGAGGTCACTATTGATCTGGAAGAATTAAGATGGATGCTTGAATGTGAGGATAAATATAAAGAGTTGGCCAATTTTAAAAACCGTGTTTTGAATGTGGCTCAGGATGAAATTAACGAACTTAGCAATATTAATGTCAGTTTTGAGAACGTAAAAAACGGAAAGGAAGTAGTTGCTATTAAGTTTATTTTTAGCATGAAAACTGAATATAAAGAGCAAGGACACATCAAATTTATAGATAAAATGAAAAAGGGCTATCTGGCTGCTGCAATTCCATTTAGTGATGATGGATCACACTTTAAAGCACCTGATCGTATTAAGCATTTCAAACCACCAGTAAAGGTATCTCCAAAACAAATCAGCACCTTAGTAAATTGCAAAGAATTTTTAAATGATTACGGATATTTCTTAGGTAATCTAGACGAGGATACTTCTAAGGTAATCATGAGAACTCTATTAACTGAAAAGTTAGATAAGCTTAATGCTCATAAGCCGATAGATATGGATTATTACTTCTGGTTACAGGCAAAACGAGGGATTATCACCAATAGCAATAATGATAAGAAGAACGATCAGGACACAGACAATCAGGACACGGACGATCAGGATTAATATCTAAAAAGCATACCCCCCATATTGTCTTAAACAGACTTCGCTAATTTAAGACAATATGGTGGTTCAATTTAAAACCTTCAAAAATTCTTATTAATCTATATAAAAAGTATCTTTTCTATTCGCATCCAAATATTAAAATTTAATAATTAGCTAATTGATACCTTAGTCATGACTAAAATTTTACGTTTAGCCTAAGTGGAATATTTTGCCATTTTTTTAGAATTTCAATTTACAACCATATAATAAAAACAATAACTTAATGTTTCCCAGGATTTGGCCAAACCTGTAATATTTTGCCAATAAATCTAGCTGATTAGTTTTTAAGTATTTAGTTTTTGCCTTACTTACCTCCTACATTTTTTAGTTTTCTATGCTATCTGGTCGCCACCCATGCGGGCTGGCTTTAGGTATCCCGTTTTAGATCAAATGGGAGCAGTTGCGGTGCTGCGGTCAGCTCGACAAAATCACAGATTTTGTCGGCTTCGCTTGCCCCTTGCAACGGTAATCAGGGAAGGGAAAATTTAACTGATTGCACCAGTTCGCAAAGTAGACACTTTGCTCTGATATAACCTCTAGGGATCTTAACTAAACATTATTTTATTTCTTAGTCATGACTAAGTTATTTCTTGAATGTCCACAGGTGGACTGATATAATGATTTTTATCAGGACGCATCGGGCGACCTGAAATAAAACAGGTATTTAGTTATGAATCAGGATTTAGTTTTAGTCTATACATTAAAGAAATCTGAAGTTGAATCAGTCCATTTTTTTGGTTACTTAGACAATCTTAATGATCAATATGTTTGCTGTCTTACTAAAAAGAATGTAGGTCAATTAATACTAGAATTACAAAACAGTTATGGAGAAAGCTTTGCTGCTGCTTCAGTTATGACTGAAAAAGATTTCTTTCAGAAAGAGAATAACTATTTAGAACCGATTGAAATTTCACTAACTGAATATGATGAAAAGTTTAATATCCTTCCCCCTGCCCGCACGTATGGAGGTTTTAACTTTGAAATGTTCATGCTGCCCGAACAGTTGGGAGGTGGGCTATTCTCACACTTTTTAGTGACCTTTGAGCCATACACTAAAAAACGCCTTAAAGCGTATAGAGTGACAGCTTATAGGAATGATCCATTCCATAAAATTTTTAATTCTTGTCCAATTTAAAAGAGATCCCCGAAAGGGGATTTTTTTATACATTCTTAGTCATGACTAAGGGAAAAAAGGTTGTTCATCTTGTGTGTTTTAAGCTCGTTTTAGGGTGTTTGTGTGTTTAATGTGGGGTAACTAGACGTAGGGTAAAAAAAGGCTATCAGCAGCCTAAGAAACGCAAATATAAGCATTAGAAAAGCAGACTAGACAAAATACTTAAATAGCTATTTTTTATGAATTTATATCATTTAAAAAAATTAGTCATGACTAAGTTTTTGCTTGAATGTCCACAGGTGGACTGATATAATGATTTTATCAGGACGCATCGGGCGACCTGAAATAAAACAGGTATTTAAACATGAAACATTTTTCATCAGTTACATCATTAGACGAGTTAAAACTTCAGTACAAAAAACTAGCTTTTAAAAATCATCCTGATCGTGGCGGTAAAACCGAAGTTATGCAGGAGATTAACAGCGAATATGAACAGCTTTTAAATCGCATTATTAATGAAGCTTCAAAAGATCAGTATCAAGATAGTTCCGAAAATGGGCGTGGTTTCTGGTCAAGCCGTTCAGAACACTCTGAAGTTGAGAAAAAAGTAAAACAGGCTATTGATGCAATTATCAATCTGGATGGTTTAGATATTGAAATTATTGGCGTTTGGGTTTGGGTTTCTGGTGATACTAAGCAGCACAAAGACAAATTAAAAGAAGCGGGTTTTGTATGGAATCGAGTGCAATGTAAATGGGTTTTCATTGGTAAAAAATCAAATGGTCGAGGTCGAATGACTTTAGATCAAATGCGAGAGTTACACGGCAGCCAGAAAGTTAAAAAAACCAGAATGGCAGAAGAAAGACAACTTTTAACCGCTTAATGAATAAGTCCCCGAAAGGGGGCTTTTTTTATCAATTCTCTTAGTCATGACTAAGTTTTTGCTTGAATGTCCACAGGTGGACTGATATAATGATTTTTATCAGGACGCATCGGGCGACCTGAAATAAAACAGGAATTAATTATGCGAGCTTCAATAGTTGCAATCTTTACAAACTATCCTACAGGTAAACTGGTTCATTTTTGCGGTCATGAGGTTTTAACTGGATCTAACAATAATATTTGGTTTCCAATCTTTGATGAAAAAACACTATTTCAAGAAATTGAAAAAATCATGATTAGTTGCCGAGTAGCCCACAATGTTACTCATATTGAAAGAATCAGAAGGGGAGATAATGAAAACGGTTATTTTGAAGATTACAGAATTACTTATAACTTAGCCGTTTAAGCTAGACCTCCCACAATGGGAGGTTTTTTTTGGTGGCGATTTTTTTGGTTTTTAGCTTGCCTAAAAAACATAAAAAATTGTCTATCTGTTCTGCTTTATATACGCTCATTTTGGCCTGTTCAGGTCGGTGCTAGGATAACCTAGCTTCATATATAAAAAAGGCAGTCAGCAGCCTAAGAATCGCAAATAAGAGCATCTGAAAAGCGGTTTAGCCAGGTATTAAAACGGATATTTTTCTACTCAATTTTCCCTATAAAAAATTAGTCATGACTAAGCTTTTGCTTGAATGTCCACAGGTGGACTGATATAATGACTTTATCAGGACGCATCGGGCGACCTGAAATAAAACAGGTAAAAATCATGGAACAATACATTTCAGTTTACACACGTCAGCAAGCCATTGAAGATGGTTTTTTAGTTGCAATCAATTCTCTTAGTCCTAAATTAGATGGACTGGCAAAAGAACATTATAAGCATCCTATCTGTTTCACTTCTGCGCTTTGGGCGGTAGTTGATAAAGCGGTAAAAAATGAAAAATGGCTTAATGACTTAGAGGGCGTTATTCATGACATTTTATGGATGAGCCGAGCATATAAGACACACCTAAGCCCTAGTGCGGTACGTTTTACTGTGATTATCACAGGCGCAGGTCGCAAGAGAAATCATATTTTAGAATTGCACGTTCATGGTGGAGATCAAGGAGAGCCAGTCATAACAATCGGTTATCCTGAAGATTTTTAATTTACGTCCTCCCTTTATGGGAGGATTTTTTTATGATAAAAAACTTAGTCATGACTAAGAAAATGCTTGCAATGTCCACAGGTGGACGTTAGAATATACAGCATAAGGACGCAATAGGGCGACCCTTAATAAGCCATTAAACTAGGTGAAATATGAAAAAAGTTGTTGCTTCAAATCAAAAGGGCGGTGTGGGTAAATCTGCAATCATTTGCCAGTATGCACACTATTTAAATTCTTTGGGCTTGCGTGTATTAGTCATTGATCTAGACCACCAGAAGAACACTACAAAAGCATTGATTACTGGCGGGGCTGTGACTGTAGCTAATGTATCTGCATTCGACATGCTGACCAAAGAAGATCAAACTATTTCAAATCCTGAAGCCTTTACTTTGGTACAAGCAACACCAGAATTAACAGCTATTGAAAAAAATGGCACTTTGCATAACAACTTTGCCACCAATTACCAGAAGTTTTTAAAATCAGTTGATTCTTTATTTGATGTTTGCCTGATTGATACCAATCCAAATCCCGACATTCGCCAAGTAGCTTCATTAATTGTTAGTGACTATGTTTTAAGTCCAATTCAATTGAATCAGGAAGCTATTGACGGCATCGGCGGATTACTCAAGCAGATCCAAGCGATTAATCAAAAGCTAAACCCAAATTTAAAATTAATCGGCATCCTTCCGAATATTGTTGAACCAACTCCATTTCAGAAAGACAACCTAAAAGCTATTGTTCAGCATTTTTCAAAGTACCTGATCAAAAACTCAGACGGTAGCTATGCCTTCGTTAAAAAAACGACTGCAATCGCTGAAGCGCAAGCGCAAGGCATACCTACAAATAAATTGGGTAAAACTAGCGGTTTTACCGCATGGGCTGAATTAAAAACAGTTTTTGAAAGCATTAACAAGTTTGTGGAGATTTAAGGAATGTTAGATTTATCAGCTTTGGAAGGTATTGATCTAGGTAATTCTGCACCAGTAGCAGACGGAACACCTAAACAGATTCCACTTACAGATATTCTTGAAGATCCAGATCAGCCGCGTGTTGAGTTTCCAGAAGATCAGATGCAAAAAATGGTCGAATCAATCAAGGCTCGTGGAGTTAAAACACCAATTAGTGTTAAACCCCACCCAACAGAACAAGGCAAGTGGATCATCAATTATGGAGCTAGACGTTTTAGAGCTTCAGTGATGGCTGGCAAGGAAACTATCCCTGCTTTTGTTGATAATGATCATGATGATTATGATCAAGTCATGGAGAATAAAGAACGCCTTAACCATTCACCTATTGAGCTTGCACTTTTCATCCAAAAGAAAATTAAGCAAGGTGAGAAGAAAAACGTAATCGCTAAAAAGTTAAATGAAGATCCTGTTTTCATTTCTACTCACTTAGCTTTAGTAGATATGCCAGAATGCTTATCTAAGGCTTATGATGCAGGTTTTAAATCTCCAAAGACTTTGTATGACTTACGCAAACTTTGGGAATCCTTCCCTGAAGAAGTAAACGCTTGGGTGGATGAATCTTTAGAGAATGGTCAGGACATTATCAGATCTAGAGTTCAGGCTTTATCTAAAAAGTTAAAAGAACCTAAGCAAGCTGAAGTGACTGAAGTAGATCAAGAACCACAGGCGCAAGAAAGCCAAGAGCAAACCGCCATTATTGATGATAATGAATCTTTCAATTTTGAGGGGGATGATCAAGCTGAAGCGACTGAAGAACCAGAAGAACCAGAAGTTAAAAAACTGATGGATCAATCGAATCAGAAAGAGCAGCCAGAAGCTAAAGAAGAAGATCCAGACAAAATCAAAAAACCGCTTTTAGTTGTTATTCATGACGGCCGACAAGCGAACCTGATGCTAAATAAAAAGCCTACTTCTTTGGGTTTTGCATGGATCAAATACGAAGATGGAACAGAGGTATCTGTAGATTGCAGCAGCCTTGAAATCGAGTATTTACAAGAAGCCTAAACCTATCAATGGAAAAAGACCTTGCTTATGCAAGGTTTTTTTTGGGCGGGTTATCCCGACCACCTAGCTTGATTACCCTTAGTCATGACTAAGGAGAAAAGAGGGAAAAAAGAAGGTATATAATCTAGGGCAGGATAGGCAGCAGCCGTTAAAAACCTTAATTTGTGTCACAAATAAAGGTTATACTATTCTTTCAGAATAGCTATCGAAAATATTAGTTTCGATAAAGGTACTGGAATCATGACGAAATCAAACTTGGATCAAGTTTTAAAATTTAGGGTTAGCAATGCCGTTTATGACTGGTGGCAAGCTAAGTGTGAGAAGCAAGGAATCAAGAAAGGTGAGCCTTTCCAGAAGGCTTTAGAAAACGCCTATAAAAAAGAAAATGATCCTAATTATTCAGGACAAGATTTTTCATTGAATCTGGAAAAGGACTTAACCGAAAAAATCTATCAGTTAGCTAAGTTTGAAGAAGTAGATCCAGACGACTTGATCAAAAAAATGATCAAGGAAAAGTTATCTGAAATAGAAAAAACGCAAGACGTTATAGATGTATTTGAAAAAACATCACGCAAAGAATTAAGGCTTAAACCAAGTTTGATGAAAGCCATTAATGAGAAAGCAGCACAGATCGGCATGAAACCGAATCAATATATCATTTCGGTTTTAACAGCTAATGTCACAAAAGATTCAATATTCTTTAGCCAGGAAGAAGCTCTTAAACTTGGCGAATCAAATAGTCAGCTTTTGGCGATTGGTAGAAACCTAAACCAAATGGCTAAGAATATGAATCAGGGTATTTATGAATCTTACGATAGAGAATTTGTCGAGCGAGTACATCAGCTAGTAAAAGCTCAAGTTAGGCATGTTTTCACTCTATTAGAGCGCAATAAAAAGAGGTGGGAATAATGGCTAACGGAAGCAGTAAGACTACCAGAGAAGTGCAAAGCACTTTGCTTGCTCATGGTGAGCAGCTACTTAACGGATCTAAAGTTAAGCGTGTTAATCAGACCCAAAGTTTAGATACTTTTTTAAATGATCTGTCTAAGCCTAAAAATGGATCTGGCCATTCAGCTAAATCAGCCCCTAAATCATCTCCAAATAGCGTTAAGGCAACTTTAAATAGAATCAGTAAAAAGACCCCTGAAGTAATGGTCAAGGTTACTGGTGGAGGTAATTCTATGGGGAAGGTGAAAGCCCACATGGGATATATCACACGGAATGGGCAATTAGAGGGAATTGATCAGGACGGAAATAAAGTTAATGGTAAGGATGATATAGAAGATACTGCTGAAGATTGGCAAATGTCAGGTACACCTATTTCTGATGAAGAATCTAAATATAAGCAGGCTTTTAATATTGTGTTATCTATGCCGAAAGGTACGGATGAAAAAGGCGTTTATGATGCTGCAAAAGAATTTGCAGAGGAACATTTTAAAGACCATAAATATATGATGGTGCAGCATACCTTTACCAATGACCCTTCAAAAGATCCAAGTGAAAACCCGCATGTGCATGTTGTTGTTAAAGCTGTTTCTGAAAAAGGTGATCGGTTAAATATCAGGAAGGCTGATCTTCAGGAATGGCGAGAAAGTTTTGCTGAAAAATTAAGATCCAGAGGGATTGAAGCGAATGCGACAAAACGTATAGCTAGGCTTCAAAAAAATAGAAGTGATAAGCAGTCAGTTAAACAAATGAAAGAGCAGGGCAAATCGTTTAAGCGATATGGTAAAAATAAGGCAAGTCCAGAACGTGTCCAGAAAGCTAAACAGCAAGAAAAAGAAGCATTGACGCATTACAAGGAAATTACTAAAGCTCTATCACAGTCACCAGATCCGCAAGATAGAAAACTAGCAGTTGATCTAGTGGACTATTTACGGAAACAGGTAGAAGTGAAAAAACCAACGCCACAGCCACAGATTCAACCTAATAAGCTAGATCTTCAACACGGAAAGAACAAGGGGAAAGAGCAAGACCGTTAATAATATAAGGGAAGGATAAGGCGCAATACTGTGCTTTAGTGCCCTTTAAAAATCCTTAATTTTCTGAGCGGGCATACCTAATTTAAACATCCTATTAAGCTCAAAAATTGCATATTTTAAATCTTTTTCAGGTATATGCTTAACATCAAAATATTCAATTTGGCCAAATCTCGCTTTATATAATGCAATTCGTTCTATTCTGTGTCGTTGCATCTGCACTGTTGACGACATAATTCGATCCATTAAATAGAATAAGTAATACGATGTGATCTGCATACTGTCTTTAATCATAAATCCATGATTTTTTGTACTTTTATAGTCATATAGTGTTTCATCAATACAAATATCTGCATCTATCCCCCCTAGTGCAACACGGATATTTGCAGAATATCTGGGATTGTATGTGATCAGACTATCAGGCTTAATAAGACCATTCTTAATGAATACATTATAAAAATTTTTGACTAGGGAAGATATATCTTCGTAAACCACGTTCTCCGTTGGTTTTAGTATGTCTTTCTTTGTTGCTACTGGTAGAAATCCAGATCGCCATAGATTTTCTAATTTAGCCAAAAGAATAATTCCACCAATAAATTCTTCATTTAGTTCTAAATCGTTTGATTTATTAGCTAGTAGAAAATCTATGTGATTTTGAATTTTTTTATACAATACCAAAATGCTTTTATTTTTAGTTTCCTCTAGAAAGCTGATAATTTTAGGTTGCTCAAATTCCTTAGCACTCAATTCAGTATTCGTGTAGTACGCACAAATTATTTTAGATAAGTAGTCAAATGCTGTACCAACCAAGCCTGAATCATAACTACTCGTTAATTTATGTTCACTCATAACTTCATAATTAGTAAAAGGAGGAATACCACTGTAAGTTTTGAAATCTTTTTTTTGGGGTGCGACACTTTTTATAATTTCTTTTACTTCCTTGCACTTAGGATCTGAAGATTTCAGTATCGACATTAAAGACATATTTTATACTCTTTATCCATATAGTTACTATTCAAACAATTTTAAAGATACTAAAGACTAGATTGAAAAATCTAAGTTTTTATTCTTTCTAATGCAAATTGAATCTTTTCTTTGGGGCAGTACTGCTTTTGGGAAAATTTTTCCATTACAGCCGATCCAATAATTTTTTTATCTGTATTAAAGAAAAATATCTCTAAGTCATAATGTACATTGACCATATTAAAACAGGTATAAATCGGCTTTTTCCACGTAAAGACTAAAGGCTTTAATGAAGGATTTTCTTTAAAACCTATTTCTTGATCATGCTCCCTATATAGGTACAGAGCCGTTAATTTTTTTCCATTAAAGCTAAACGTCTTTACTTCTTTATCTTGATCAAAGTAAGGGTTATAAACCTGTTTAAAGGCCATAACAGACACTACTATTAAAAGAGCTATAAACGCTGCATATTTTAATTTCAATTCCTGTTATTCCTTTTAGCCAGGTGGCAAGTCACATGCAAAAAAATTATCTTAGTCATGACTAATTATTTAACACTCATAAGTTGATCCCATTTAAAGTAATTAGGAGACAGCTTATTACGTGACATATTCCAATTTCTATCAGGTAGCATACTGGCACCTAATCCTATTTTTCTCTTACCAAATTTATTCTGTATATCATCGAGTGAATCCATAAGTTTATTACTTGATTCTATCTTGTTCATGTCCGTGAATAAGTCATAAATATGAGTGGCTTTAGGTTCAAGACAAGTGAGGATAACTCCACATTTTTTAAATCCAATATTCTTCTGGTATAGCTGATCAACCATTGAGGTAGCAATTTTAGAAAGTAATAAACTATTGTCTGATGGATCGGGTAAAGCGTAAGACAAAGATTTATTATAAAAAGGCTCAGAAGTATCAAATGGATTAGATTGAACAAAACTAATAATACAGCCACATAGTAAATTTTCACTTCTTAAACGGCTTACGGCATCCTGAACATAAAGCGTAATCGCTTCTTTAAGATCCTCACAGCTATAAACTTTCTGGCCAAAGGAACGGCTTGCTATTATTTGTTTTTTTGCTTTAGTACTTTGCTCAATTTCAATGCAAGAAATTCCCTGTAATTCTAATAGAGTTCTGTGCATGACTACAGAGAATTGATCTCTAATCATTAAGGGTGAAGCACAAACAAAATCTAGAACTGTATTAATGCTTAGGCTATTCAGCTTTTTAGTATGCTTTCTACCAATCCCCCATACTTCACTAACTTCTATAGATTGATATAAGCCCTCAATCGAACAATAGTCCATTGAAACAAGGTTACATACACCTTTTAAATAACTATTCTTTTTAGCGATATGATTAGCCATTTTTGCTTCTGTTTTAGTCCGTCCAATTCCAATACAGGCCGGCAAACCTAGCCAATTAAAGATGAATGGTAAAAAAAATTATATGTCATAATTAGATGTCCTTTTTTAGGAGGGCTTAGTTTTTTGTACCCAGTTTAAGAATACCTTTATCATGTGATTCTAAAGTATCCAGAGAATATCTGTATGCTTTGTATACCTATGGTTATGCATAAAAATCCCAGTGATAAAAGTATTTATCACTGGGATTTTTATGCCCTTTTGGGTTTTTGAATGGAGGAAAATCACATGAAAATTATTAATATTGGAGTTTTAGCTCATGTTGATGCAGGAAAAACTACCTTAACAGAAAGCTTATTATATAACAGTGGAGCGATTACAGAATTAGGAAGCGTGGACAAAGGTACAACGAGGACGGATAATACGCTTTTAGAACGTCAGAGAGGAATTACAATTCAGACAGGAATAACCTCTTTTCAGTGGGAAAATACGAAGGTGAACATCATAGACACGCCAGGACATATGGATTTCTTAGCAGAAGTATATCGTTCATTATCAGTTTTAGATGGGGCAATTCTACTGATTTCTGCAAAAGATGGCGTACAAGCACAAACTCGTATATTATTTCATGCACTTAGGAAAATGGGGATTCCCACAATCTTTTTTATCAATAAGATTGACCAAAATGGAATTGATTTATCAACGGTTTATCAGGATATTAAAGAGAAACTTTCTGCCGAAATTGTAATCAAACAGAAGGTAGAACTGTATCCTAATATGTGTGTGACGAACTTTACCGAATCTGAACAATGGGATACGGTAATAGAGGGAAACGATGACCTTTTAGAGAAATATATGTCCGGTAAATCATTAGAAGCATTGGAACTCGAACAAGAGGAAAGCATAAGATTTCATAATTGTTCCCTGTTCCCTGTTTATCACGGAAGTGCAAAAAACAATATAGGGATTGATAACCTTATAGAAGTGATTACGAATAAATTTTATTCATCAACACATCGAGGTCCGTCTGAACTTTGCGGAAATGTTTTCAAAATTGAATATACAAAAAAAAGACAACGTCTTGCATATATACGCCTTTATAGTGGAGTACTACATTTACGAGATTCGGTTAGAGTATCAGAAAAAGAAAAAATAAAAGTTACAGAAATGTATACTTCAATAAATGGTGAATTATGTAAGATTGATAGAGCTTATTCTGGAGAAATTGTTATTTTGCAAAATGAGTTTTTGAAGTTAAATAGTGTTCTTGGAGATACAAAACTATTGCCACAGAGAAAAAAGATTGAAAATCCGCACCCTCTACTACAAACAACTGTTGAACCGAGTAAACCTGAACAGAGAGAAATGTTGCTTGATGCCCTTTTGGAAATCTCAGATAGTGATCCGCTTCTACGATATTACGTGGATTCTACGACACATGAAATTATACTTTCTTTCTTAGGGAAAGTACAAATGGAAGTGATTAGTGCACTGTTGCAAGAAAAGTATCATGTGGAGATAGAACTAAAAGAGCCTACAGTCATTTATATGGAGAGACCGTTAAAAAATGCAGAATATACCATTCACATCGAAGTGCCGCCAAATCCTTTCTGGGCTTCCATTGGTTTATCTGTATCACCGCTTCCGTTGGGAAGTGGAATGCAGTATGAGAGCTCGGTTTCTCTTGGATACTTAAATCAATCATTTCAAAATGCAGTTATGGAAGGGATACGCTATGGTTGCGAACAAGGATTATATGGTTGGAATGTGACGGATTGTAAAATCTGTTTTAAGTATGGCTTATACTATAGCCCTGTTAGTACCCCAGCAGATTTTCGGATGCTTGCTCCTATTGTATTGGAACAAGTCTTAAAAAAAGCTGGAACAGAATTGTTAGAGCCATATCTTAGTTTTAAAATTTATGCGCCACAGGAATATCTTTCACGAGCATACAACGATGCTCCTAAATATTGTGCGAACATCGTAGACACTCAATTGAAAAATAATGAGGTCATTCTTAGTGGAGAAATCCCTGCTCGGTGTATTCAAGAATATCGTAGTGATTTAACTTTCTTTACAAATGGACGTAGTGTTTGTTTAACAGAGTTAAAAGGGTACCATGTTACTACCGGTGAACCTGTTTGCCAGCCCCGTCGTCCAAATAGTCGGATAGATAAAGTACGATATATGTTCAATAAAATAACTTAGTGTATTTTATGTTGTTATATAAATATGGTTTCTTGTTAAATAAGATGAAATATTTTTTAATAAAGATTTGAATTAAAGTGTAAAGGAGGAGATAGTTATTATAAACTACAAGTGGATTCTGTAGTAGCTGCTTTTAAGGCTCTTTGTACAGTTGCAACACCTACATCGAACTGTTTAGCCACACTTCTAAAAGTTGCCCCTTCGACCTTCATAGCTTTCTGTATTTCTACATAATCTATTTTTCGTTTTCTACCTTTATATAAGCCTTTAGCTTTGGCTTTATTAATTCCTTCTCTTTGGCGTTCACGGAGCATAGAGCGTTCAAACTCTGCGAATGCAGCGAGCATTTGGAACATGAGTTTATTCATTGCCGATTGAGGGCACTGTTGCAAAGTTAGCGATGAGGCAGCCTTTTGTCTTATTCAAAGGCCTTACATTTCAAAAACTCTGCTTACCAGGCGCATTTCGCCCAGGGGATCACCATAATAAAATGCTGAGGCCTGGCC
>NZ_VOZV01000032.1:0-35896 GCF_013419565.1 Acinetobacter sp. YH12072
AGTGAAGGTAAAGAATGTTGAAGGGTGCAATCTAAATTTTCAGATAAAGTCATAAAAAAATGAGCGTATTTACATACACTCATTTTTACTACATTTTACTAATATTTGCTTAACTGACTGGCATTAACCCTTTGGTGCCTTTTTTTAATTTCAAACTTAAAAATTAAGCTGGAATATTACGTACCGATGCATTACGGATTGCTTCTTTCAATGCATCATAACCATGAATTGGCGGGAATTGCGGGAATTCTGCAATCACATTCTCTGGTGCATCGAACAGGAAGCCATGATCTGCTTCACCCAGCATTGTGGTATCGTTATATGAATCACCAGCTGCAATCACACGGAAATTCAGACCATGTAATGCTTTTACTGCCTGACGCTTCTGATCTGGCTGGCGAAGTTTATAAGCAGTGATCATGCCCTCTTCATCAGTTTCCAGCTTATGACAGAAAATCGTTGGCCAGCCTAGTTGC
The DNA here is from genome assembly GCF_013419565.1 of Acinetobacter sp. YH12072. Lineage (NCBI taxonomy): Bacteria > Pseudomonadati > Pseudomonadota > Gammaproteobacteria > Moraxellales > Moraxellaceae > Acinetobacter > Acinetobacter sp. YH12072. Next base: position 477 of record NZ_VOZV01000032.1, read on the forward strand.
TTCATTAAAGGATGAGCAAATTCATAGAAAGTATCAGATAGAATAATCAGCTGAAAATGAGTACTTACCCATTCTACAAATTCTTTGGCGCCTTCGAATGGTCCCATATCCGCAATCACAGCCTGGATATCATTTAGACCCAAACCATGCTGTTTTAAAATATTCAAACGCTGGGTCATCAACACATCATAGTCAGGAATATCACGTGTCGTTGCTTCGAGCTCTTTAATACCTGTTTTTTTAGCAAAATTGATCCAGATTTCTGGAACCAAAACGCCCTCTAGATCTAGACATACGACTTCCATGAAGCATCCCCTCAGTTGTATTGAAAAAATTTTGCCCTATCATAGCTGAAGAAAAAGATTTTGCACTGTTCTTTTTTAAATCTGTTTTTTTCATAAGTATTTATTTTTTAGTGATAAGTAGCTTTGGGCATTTCTATTAAAATAGAATAAATCTGAAATAAATACATATAGGCCACGTCATTTCCAAGCCTATGCCGCCAGGACTCATATGACCAAAATCCCCACTATTGCTATGGTAGATGCGCTTGCATCTGAATATGCAGATAAATCACCAAGTGAAATTTTAGCGCTTGCTCTCGAGCAGGAAGGCGAAATTGCCATTTCATTTTCTGGTGCAGAAGATGTTGTACTGATTGATATGGCATCTAATTTAGGTAAACCTTTCCGGGTATTTAGCCTGGATACAGGGCGTCTGCATGCTGAGACTTATCAATTTATTGAAAAAGTTCGCCAGCACTATAATATTGATATCGAAATCTGTTTCCCGGAAACAGATGCGATTCAACAACTGACGACTGAAAAAGGTTTGTTCAGTTTCTACCGTGACGGCCATCAGGAATGTTGCGGAATCCGCAAGGTGCAACCTTTACGCAAAAAACTGGCAACTTTAGATGGCTGGATTACCGGTCAGCGTAAAGACCAAAGCCCGGGAACACGTAATGACATTCCAGTGGTTCAATCTGATGAAGGTTTTTCTGGTCCAGGCAAACAGCTGATTAAATATAATCCCCTTGCCAACTGGTCTAGTGCAGATGTGTGGAATTATATCCGAATGATGGAAATTCCATACAACCCACTACATGAAAAAGGTTTTATCTCCATTGGCTGTGAACCTTGTACCCGTCCTGTGCTGCCAAATCAGCATGAACGTGAAGGACGCTGGTGGTGGGAAGAAGCCACCCATAAAGAATGTGGCTTGCATGCCGGGAACTTGAAAAAATAATCTTAAAAAACCATCCGTTCGTCGGGTGGTTTTTTTGTGAACCAATCGGCTACAGAAAAATCAGTACCTTTATGCGACAAAATCGCTATACTTTGTAATGTGATACCAATAATTCTAACAAGGTTGCTTATACATGAGCAGCTGAAGAAAATGCAGTGAGGCAATCTACGCTATGCGTCCATTACATCCGATTGACTTTATTTTTTTGTCTTTAGAGAAACGGCAGCAGCCTATGCATGTAGGCGGGTTATTTTTGTTTCAAATTCCTGACAATGCACCAGCCTCTTTTATCCGGGATCTGGTGACTGATATTCGCAATTCCAAATCCTCACCGATTCCTCCATTTAATAACTATTTAAACGGTTTATTTTGGGATGAAGATGAAGAGTTTGATTTAGATCATCATTTTCGTCATATTGCCTTACCGAAACCTGGGCGTATCCGCGAGCTGCTGACTTATATTTCCCAAGAACACAGCGCACTGATTGACCGCGCTAAACCTTTATGGACCTGTCATATTATTGAAGGCATTGAAGGCAACCGTTTTGCCATGTACTTCAAGATTCACCATGCGATGGTAGATGGTATTGCAGGCATGCGTCTGGTAGAAAAATCACTTTCCCATGATCCACATGCGAAAAGTATTGTGCCACCTTGGTGTGTAGAAGGTCCACGAGCAAAACGTCTGAAAGCGCCGAAAGTCAGCCGCATGAAGAATGTATTACAGGCGATTAAAGGCCAGCTGGAATGTACGCCACGAGTGGCTTATGAATTATCACAAACCGTACTGAAAGATATGGGGCGTAATCCGGATTATGTGTCCAGCTTTCAAGCACCAAGTTCTATTTTAAATCAGCGCGTCAGTGCTTCACGTCGTTTCGCAGCCCAATCTTTTGAATTCTCACGTTTACGTCATATTTCTAAAGCTTTAGGTGTAACGATTAATGATATCGTGTTAGCGATCTGTTCAGGTGCCTTACGCGAATATTTACTCACACAAAATGCCTTGCCGAAAAAACCATTAATTGCAATGGTGCCCGCTTCTGTACGTAGCGATGACTCCGATGTTTCCAACCGTATTACCATGATTCTGGCGAATCTGGGCACGCATAAGGATGATCCTTTGGAGCGTCTTAAAACGGTACGTCGCAGTGTACTCAGTGCTAAAGAACGCTTTAAGCGCATGAATGCCAATCAGATTCTGAACTATAGTGCTTTTGTCTACGGTCTTGCAGGATTCAATATTGCATCTGGCTTAATGCCAAAACGTCAGGCATTTAACGTGATCATTTCCAATGTCCCTGGTCCTCAGGAACCTCTGTACTGGAATGGCGCACGTTTGGAAGCCTTATATCCGGCTTCGATTGTACTGGATGGACAGGCACTGAATATCACCATGACCAGTTATATGGACAAGCTTGAAGTAGGTCTTACTGCTTGCCGTAATGCTCTACCCAAAATGCAGAATCTATTGACTCATCTTGAAGAAGAAATTCAACGCTTCGAACGGATTGTGGATGGTGAACCCGTCCCAAAGTTGAAAGCGGTCAGTTAGCCGCGGACGAATAAAATCTGGCAATGGACTGCTAAAAAGTGTGTGAGCACTTTTGCCAATCATTTAGTAAAAAATAAAGGGGCAATTTAAGCCCCTTTATTTTATTCTTTTTACAGTTTGAATGAAATTCATACAACCGCAATCTATTTTGGTTTAATTAACTTTTAATAGTACGACATTGTTTCAATAACTGATGGCAGACAGAGCGAATCATAGAAGCTGTAATCTGAACTTCATTCCCGCGTTCATCCACAATATATCCTGCATGCACAGCCTTTGGTTCTAATACGTGTTTCAAGCTTTTATTGATTACAACTTTACTCATACTCATCATAGACTCCTTTTGCTAAGCCTAGAACTGGGAGAAAGGCTTTGGCTAATTTGATGTTTCTAGTATTGTAAATATCAGTAGAGTTGTAAAATTTCAGATGTAACAAGTGTTTAACGATATTCTGTTACAATTTCAGCTGAGAATGATATCGTATTGCTCTTGCGTGTATAAATTTTCGACCTGGAATTTAATTACACGATTAATAAAGTGTTCCAGATCCGCTACAGCTGGGGCTTCTGCAGTCAACAGCCGATCAATCACTGCCGGATGGGCAACAACAGTAAAGCCACTTTGTGATTCATAAGCGCGAGCATAGCGCAGGATTTCCCGAAAAATTTCGTAACACACTGATTCTGCTGTTTTCACATATCCACGTCCCTGACAGGTCGGACAGGACTCGCATAACAAGTGTTCCAAAGACTCACGGGTACGCTTACGCGTCATCTCCACCAACCCCAGTTCAGACACCTGGGTGATCTTGGTTTTGGCATGATCACGTTCCAGCATTTTCACAAACTGGTTCATCACCTCTTCACGGTGCTGGGCTTCCTGCATGTCAATAAAGTCAATGATGATAATACCGCCCAGATTACGCAGACGCAGCTGACGTGCAATCACCTGTGTGGCTTCCATATTGGTTTTAAACACCGTATCTTCCAGCGAGCGACCGCCCACATAAGAACCGGTATTAACATCAATGGTGGTCATGGCTTCAGTCTGGTCAATCATCAGATAACCGCCGGACTTCAGTGCGACACGGGTTTGTAAAGCCTTTTGCAGATCTTCTTCGACATTGTACAAATCGAAAATTGGTCGCTCGCCCGGATAATGTAGCAAACGGTCTTTCATGTTCGGCACGAACTCATCCACAAACTCTTTCAGCTTGCCATGGATTTCGCGTGAATCGATATAGATCTTTTCGGTTTCTTCATTAGCCAGGTCACGAATGACACGCTGTGGCAAAGGCAGTTCTTCAAAGATCAATGAAGGCACTGCGATTACTTTTTGTTTGCGCTGGATGTATTCCCACAGTTTGGCTAAGTAAGCCATATCCTGTGCAATCGCCTCTTCTTCAATGCCATCCGCAGCAGTACGGACAATCACGGAGCCTGGCAACTTGTGTTCTGCCTGAATACGCTCAATGATCGAGCGTAAACGATTGCGTTCATCTTCGGATTCAATCCGCTGCGATACGCCAATATGATTGCCATATGGCATCAGGACCAAATAACGTGAAGGAATAGAAAGATCAGTAGATAGGCGTGCGCCCTTGGTACCGAGCATGTCTTTCATCACCTGAACGGTAAGAATCAGACCCGGCTGCAGCAGTTCGAATACATTCGGCGTTGGCTGGTTACGTGGCCAGACCATGTCATTGATATGCAAAAATGCCGTTCTGGACAGGCCAATATCAACAAAAGCGGCCTGCATGCCCGGCAAGACCCGGACCACTTTTCCTTTATAGATATTCCCGACCAATCCGCGCTTGGCCGTACGCTCGACAAACAGTTCATTCACCGTGCCGTTTTCAATCAACGCCACCCGACATTCCATCGGTGTGACGTTAATCAACAACTCGTCAGACATAACAACACTCAAAACATTATAAGAATTCTTTTTCAGCAGTTAATTTAGTGCCTTAACCGTCTGCAATAACTGTACTGTTTCATATAGTGGCAACCCCACTACATTCGAATAACTACCTTCTATTCTTGGAATATAACGCGCTGCAATTCCCTGTATTGCATAGGCGCCTGCTTTCCCAAGCGGCTCACCTGTTGCCCAGTAACTTTCCATATCATGGCTATTTAGTGGCTGAAATTCAACCTGTGTACGAACTACTATACTGTATTTTTCTTCTTTTGTGCGGACGCACACTCCAGTATACACATCATGCCATCTCCCTGAAATTTTTTCCCACATTTCAAAGGCATGCTGTTTGGATTCAGGTTTCCCCAAAATCTCATTATTCACACCTAAACTGGTATCCGCAGCAATAATAATGGCATCCGGAAACAGCTTGGCCACCGCTTCCGCTTTGACTTGCGCCAGACGTTCGACATAGGCTGCAATGGACTCATTTTCCAGTACAGATTCGTCTACATCTGGGCTACAGATCTCAAAGTTCAGCCCGAGTTGCTGCAAAAGTTCACGGCGTCGGGGTGAGCTGGAAGCGAGGATTAAATGCGCCATTTTCTCAAAAAGTAATAAAGCACTGGCCATATGATGACACTAGTCAGCATGGGAATCCAATGTCGTGCAAATGAGAATTGTACGCCGGTCGAAATCTGGGCAAAGAAGATAATCATCAAATGTGCCAGAATCGCAATTGCCGTAATGACCCATAAATTAGCAAAGGTCAGAATACGGCGCTCACGGGTCAGGAAACGTGCCACAAAAGCAATGATGATAAAGCTGAGTGCATTGAGACCTAAGGGCGCATCAAGCAGTAAATCAATGAAGATCCCGGTAGCAAATGCAAACCAGATCCCGCACCAGGTCGGCTGACACAATACCCAGAACAGCATAACCATTAACATAAATAATGGACGCCATCCCGAAGTCTCGTAAGACAGTGGATAGACTGAGAGAACAGAAGCCACGATCACCGATATGACAATGGCAAATAAAGGATCACGATGTGTTTTAGGTCGCATCTTAGCGATTGACATGCGGTTGCTCCATCGCTAATGAGTCAGAGAACAGCACGACGACATGATGACCACCGGCCAACTGTGCCGCTGGAGTAACATCAATCTGGGCAAATTCTCCTGAATTATGCCGTTTCACGTTAGAGACCGTCCCCACCAGATAACCTGCCGGAAAATGCTGTCCCAGACCCGAGCTGTAAACTTTTTCACCGACTTTGATATTGGCGCTGGTCGGTACATATTCCATTTTCAGGCGTCCCAGATCCCCGGTCCCCGAGACAATGGCACGCATACCAGTATGTTCCAGACGCACTGACAAGGAGTGTTCTTTATCAGAGAGCAGCATGACCCGGCTACTATGCGGATAGACATCAATAATCTGTCCCATAATCCCCATATCATCCAGTACGGTCTGACCGACTTTCAGCTTGTTATTGGAACCACGGTTGATCACGATGATATGGCGCAGCGGATCAGCATCGGTACCAATCACCTCAGCAATTTCCATACGCCCATCAAGAATCAGAGGGGTATCTAAAAGACCACGCAAACGGGTATTTTCCGCAGAAAGCTCTGCAATTTTTTGTAAGCGAACTTGCGCCTGCAATAGCTCAGCCCGCATCGCGGTGTTCTCACGACGCAGTTGTGCTTCAGATTTGGTTTGTTGATTCAGCCATTCTCGCGACAGTACCGGATAGCTGGCCACGGCATAAATGGGATTATAGGCCGCGTACAAGACATCCCTTGCAGGTTGAACAACATGTGGCATGCGCCAGTCAAAGAACAGCACCACCAGACATGTTATCAGTGCAATGATAAAAGAGCGAAAAGATGGCGGTTGTCGAGAAAACAGATGTGCTTGCACCCGCCGAATCCTTGTCTTAGCCTACAAATAACATGTCATGATTTGGATTGTCGAAGAATTCGAGTACCTTACCACCACCACGAGTCACGCAAGACAGTGGATCTTCAGCAACCACCACAGGAAGACCTGTTTCTTTGGCAAGCAGCTTGTCCAGGTTACGCAGCAATGCACCACCACCGGTCAACACGATCCCGCGTTCAGCGATGTCAGAAGACAGTTCAGGAGGTGTTTGTTCCAATGCAGATTTCACCGCAGACACGATGTTTTGTAGTGGATCAGAAATCGCTTGAGTGACTTCATCCGAGTTCACCACAATCGCACGAGGCACACCTTCAGCCAGGTTACGGCCACGGACTTCAATTTCCAGTGGTTTTGCACCTTCATCTGGAAGTGCCATGCCAACTTCTTTTTTGATCACTTCAGCTGTGGTTTCACCGATCACGCAACCATGTGCCTTACGTACGTAGTTGATGATCTGTTCATCAAATACATCACCGCCAATACGCAGCGAGTCTGCATATACACAGCCCTGTAATGAAATTACTGCAATCTCAGTTGTACCGCCGCCCACATCAACAACCATCGAACCACACGCCTGCTCAACCGGCATGCCTGCACCAATTGCAGCTGCCATCGGCTCTTCAATCAGACGTACTTCACGCGCACCCGCATTATAAACTGCTTCACGGATCGCACGGCGTTCAACCAGTGTCGATTTACATGGCACGCAAACCACCACGCGTGGCGCTGGCGGGAATAAACGTTTTTCGTGTACCTTACCAATGAACTGATTTAACATGGTTTCGGTCACTTCGAAATCCGCAATCACGCCGTCTTTCATCGGACGGATTGCAGAAATATTTGCTGGGGTACGACCAAGCATTTGTTTCGCGTCAAGACCTACGGCAGCAACAATTTTATGTGAACCACTGTGACGGATGGCTACAACCGTCGGTTCATTTAATATAATGCCTCGTCCTGGCGCATAAATAAGTGTATTTGCAGTACCTAAATCAATAGCGAGATCTGGCGAAAACAAGCCTATTAGTCGTTTTAGAATCACGGGGACGTTCTCAGTTAAACTTTATATGGACGCAAGGTGGCCACTTTAACTAAATGTGATGATTTGGACAAGTCAATCGCTTATCATAACGCATGATAATTTGAATTTTTTTAATACTGATTAGGTAATATTATGTCTACATCGGATGCACAGTCTTCTGCAGATTTAAATGCAGAAACAGTTTCAGCTATTGCCAACCTCGCAAGGTTATCTCTTAATGATACGCAATCTGCTGAATATGCTCAAAGTTTAAATAAAATTTTAGGCATGATGGAAACCCTGAAAGGCATCGATACTGACGGTGTTGAACCACTGAAAAGCCCTTTCGACCACCCACAGCCTTTACGTGAAGATGTCGTGTCGGAAAGCAATCATCGTGAGGAATACCAAGCAGTTGCACCTGCTGTACAGGACGGTTTGTATCTCGTCCCACGCGTGATTGAGTAATTACTACCCAGTTCATTCTTTTTATTAAATTAAACGTAAAGAATTATTTCTCATGACAGATTTACACCGCTTATCCATTCGTGAACTGACTGAAGGTTTGGCAAATGCTCAATTTTCATCCCGCGAATTGACTCAACACTATTTAAAACGCATCGAAAAAATTGATGCACAGGTCAAGGCTTATGTGACCGTGACTGCTGAACAGGCATTGGCTCAAGCTGATGCTGCCGATGCTGCAATCAAAGCAGGCAACGCCACCGCCCTGACTGGTGTGCCCATTGCACATAAAGATATTTTCTGTACCCAAGGCATTAAAACCACAGCCGGTTCTAAAATGCTGGACAATTTTATCTCTCCTTACGACGCGACCGTTGTAGCGAAAGGTAAAGCTGCGGGCTTAGTCACACTTGGTAAAGTGAACATGGATGAATTTGCCATGGGTTCAACTTCCGAGTCTTCTTATTTTGGCGCGACCAAAAACCCTTGGGCACTAGATCATGTTCCGGGCGGTTCTTCAGGTGGTTCTGCTGCGGTTGTGGCTGCTGATCTAGCACCTTTTGCAACCGGTACGGATACCGGTGGTTCAATCCGTCAACCAGCATCTTTTTGTGGTCTGACTGGTCTGAAACCGACTTATGGCCGTGTATCACGTTTCGGTATGATCGCCTATGCATCATCTTTAGACCAAGGCGGCCCAATGGCACGTTCAGCTGAAGACTGTGCTTACCTGATGAATGTGATGGCAGGCCACGATGCTAAAGACTCTACTTCAATGGAAAAAGAAGTGGATGATTATGTGGCAAACCTGAACGGCACATCTGTGAAAGGCCTACGTATTGGTATTCCAAAACAGTACTTCAATGTTGAGGGTCTTGCCGCTGATGTAAAAGCACGCGTTGAAGAATCCTTAAAAAAACTGGAAGAAATGGGCGCTATTCTGGTTGAGATTGATCTCAACATGACAGAAAGCTACGTGCCGACCTATTACCTGATTGCCCCTGCTGAAGCATCTTCAAACCTGTCACGTTATGACGGCGTGCGTTATGGCTACCGCTGTGAAAACCCAGTGGACTTGATGGACCTGTACAAGCGTTCCCGTTCAGAAGGTTTCGGTGCTGAAGTGCAACGCCGTATTCTGATTGGTACTTATGCCCTTTCTGCCGGTTATTACGATGCCTACTATGTGAAAGCACAAAAAGTACGTCGTTTAATTCAACAAGACTTCCTAAAAGCATTCGAATCTGTAGATGTGATTGCTGCGCCTTCTGCACCAACCACTGCATACCGGATCGGTGCAAACTTAAGCCCAGTTGAAATGTACCTGGGTGACATCTACACCATCGCGGTAAACCTTGCAGGTCTTCCTGCGATTAACGCGCCTGTTGGTTTTGACAAAGACAACCTGCCAGTTGGCTTACAGCTGATTGGTAACTACTGGTCAGAATCGCAATTGTTGTCTGTGGTACATCAGTATCAACAAGCAACGGATTGGCATACAAAACGCGCTGCAATTGCTGAGGAGAATGCATAATGGCGAAGAACAACGCTAAACCAAAATCTAACCTGATTGATGGTTGGGAAGTTGTCATTGGTATCGAGATTCATACTCAGCTGGCGACGAAATCTAAGATCTTCTCGGGTTCATCAACCGAGTTTGGTAATGATCCAAACACTCAGGCAAGTCTGGTTGATTTGGCCATGCCGGGCGTATTGCCAGTACTGAACAAAGAAGTGGTGGATTTAGCGATTCGCTTTGGTTTGGGTATCGACGCGTACATCGACCAGGCGTCTGTGTTTGCACGTAAAAACTATTTCTATCCGGATTCTCCAAAAGGCTACCAGATCAGCCAGATGGACAACCCGATTGTGGGCTTGGGTCATATCGACATCCAGCTTGAAGATGGCACCACTAAACGCATTGGCGTGACTCGTGCACACCTTGAGGAAGATGCTGGTAAATCGATTCATGACCAGTTTGAAGGTATGTCAGGTATCGACTTAAATCGTGCAGGTACACCTTTACTTGAGATTGTATCTGAACCAGATATGCGTTCGGTTGAGGAAGCGGTTGCCTACATTAAAGCGATTCACACGCTGGTTCGCTGGTTAGGTATTTCTGACGGTAACATGGCAGAAGGTTCGTTCCGTGCCGACTGTAACGTGTCTTTACGCCGTCCGGGTCAACCGTTCGGTACACGTTGTGAATTGAAAAACCTGAACTCATTCCGTTTCATTGAACAAGCGATCAATGTTGAAATTGAACGTCAAATGGAAATTCTGGAATGGGACGGCACCATTGATCAGGAAACTCGTCTGTTCGACCCTGTGAAGATGGAAACCCGTTCAATGCGTTCTAAGGAAGAAGCGAACGATTACCGCTACTTCCCTGATCCTGACTTGTTGCCTGTGGTGATTCCAGATGCGCAAATCGAAGCGATTAAAGCGCAAATGCCTGAGCTTCCTGCTGCTCGTCGTGCGCGTTTCGTGGCTGACTTCGGTGTGACTGAATACGATGCTCACGTACTGACACTGACTCGTGAAATGTCAGAGTTTTACGAAGATGTGGTGAAAGCTGCTGGCGGTGCTGCACAAGGTAAGATTGCGGCAAACTGGGTAATGGGTGAATTCTCAGGTGCTTTAAACAAAGCTGGCCTAGACCTTGCTGACTCTCCTGTGTCGAGTGAGAAATTGGGCGGTATGATCGCGCGTATTGTCGATAACACCATTAGCGGTAAGATCGCGAAACAGGTGTTTGGCTTTATGTGGGAAGAAGGCAAAACTGCGGACGAGATTATTGCTGAGAAAGGCTTGAAACAGGAAACTGATACAGGCGCGATTGAAGCGATTATTAAGGATGTACTTGCTGCCAACGAGAAGATGGTTGAAGAGTATAAATCTGGTAAAGAGAAAGCTTTCAACGGTCTGGTTGGTCAGGTGATGAAAGCATCACGTGGTAAAGCCAACCCTGCTCAAGTGAATGAATTGATGAAGAAATTGATTGGTTGATCTATTCGCTAATTATTTGATTTCATGTTATAAAAACCTCGCTTAATGCGGGGTTTTTTTATGGGAGAAAGTATGGAAATTAAAATTTACTTTAATAAAACTAGTGCACCCCCGCTATTAGAAAACTTTTCAGGTTATCTCATTTTACTCTCTCCCTCTAATTGGGATGATTTTGGATACAAAACAACGTTTAATATCCATATTTGTGACTATTCTAAGAACCCTTGTATAAAGAAAAGTTTTGGTATAATTAAAATTGGTCAACTTGCGCAATCACCAACAAATAGTATTTTTGAAACAGAATATTTTAAATACTATTTTGATTTACCTATCCCACAACGCTTTCTAAACACACTACCAAATAATTTATTTTCTTTGCCAGAATACGAACACTTTTATTTCGATCTAGAAAATTATTTCTCGGAGGACTTAACTTTACTTAGTTCCTTTTACGAAAAAATTAGAGATATTGTTAAAAATAACTTACAGCATCAGATTCTAACTGAAAACTTTTTTATTAAATCCTTTAAAAGGACGATGTGTTTTACTACTCAACAAGAGTTTCAATGGTTATATGAAAAAACCAAATCTATAGATATTTTTGAAAAAAATATATTGAAAGCTAAGCAAATTCTTAACCATAATTATCCTGCTGATTTAGAAGAAGATATTAATATAATGCTACATGGTTTTCTTATTGCTACATTAGAGAATTATCTTGAAACAACGTTCATTACAACTGTACTTTCATCAGATAGCTTTATCCTCAAGCAAGCTTTAAACGATGGCTCAACCAAAGATTTAACATTCAAAATTCAAGAATTAAATAATTGGAAAGATACTCTTAGAAAAAAAGTAGAAGACTCTCTTAAAACAAAATCATTCCATAATGTTCAAACTGTTATTCCTATGTTTAAGACAACATTAAACTGTGATATTCCCAAAACTACTTGGCTAGTGCCAGCCGTTGAGAAAAGACATGATTGTGCTCATAGAGCTGGGTATACTAAAGAACAGAAGAAAATACGAATCTCAAAAGAAGATATCGATACCCTTATTACAAATATCAGCGAGTTCGTTAGCAAAATACAACTTCAAATTCTAAAAATAGATTAAATGTTCTCTCTCCTTTTAAGAAAGAATTATTAATTTATTTTCATAACTTTATTTATAGAATCAATCCAAACACTTCATATCTAAAACAACATGACTATCAAAAAAGTATCCTCCCTCACCAAACTCGAAGACTTAGGGCGCGTCCAGCTGTCAAAGTCCTTTTTTATGCGTGATTTCCTGTATAGCGAAATCTCCAATTGGTATGGTGTGCCAAACTTCCCCGACCATCCTGAAAAAGCCATCTACACAGGCACACGACTCTGCGAAGAACTACTTGAACCTCTCCAAGACAAATTTGGACGCATCACCATTCGATCCGCTTATCGTTCGCCACAAGTGAATCAACTTGGCAACGAAAAAGGACATAACTGTGCTAGCAATGAAAAAAACTTTGCCAGCCATATTTGGGACTATCCCGACGAAAAAGGTCACGGCGCAACAGCGTGTATAGTCATTCCTTCATTTCTAGAACTGTATGAAAAAGACCAATCCAACTGGCAACAACTTGCCTATTGGATTCATAACAATCTGAACTATAGCCATCTGCAATTTTTCCCAAAATTGTGTGCTTTTAATATTGGTTGGCATGAACAACCTGCTCGGGAAATTTATAGTTATATTCAGCCAAAAGGTTATTTGCTGAGGGGTGAAGCTGTAAATCCGGAGTTTGAGAGGTTTTATCCTGATTTGTTGTAATTCTTTCTCCCTCACCCCCTTGCGAAGCAGTGCTTCTCATCCCATAGAGAGAGGGAGAAATCATTCCTAATTAAAAGCCGCTATAAATTTAATATTGGAAGTTCCCTCTCCTTTTAGGAGAGGGTTAGGGAGAGGTATTTCTAAAACGAAGTACAAGTGAGGATTAGAGAAAAGTCAAATTTCTGCTATAAAATCAAAAACAAACCGAAGAAAAATAAAAACATGTCAAATCACATTATCTTACTCAGCATTATCCTGATCATTCTTGTGTTCATCATTGGCGCATATCAGTCAAGAAGACGTAAATCTATCAAACCACGTACACTCACAGCCAGACAAAGCAAAATTGCCAACCTTTCCGATGGTATCGAGCTAATTTTCACGCCCATTTTCTGGATCATTAAACTCATGATCGGGATATTCAAATCATAAAGCGGTTGTTAACGATTTTTTTGAATTTGATCATAAAATCGTGTCTGTCCCATATTGAAAATCACTCAACAGGAATACAATCTGCACATTCTCCCATCCCGCCCTTACCATGTCGAAAAACCTCGCTACGCTGATTGGCTTAAGTGCCATTTTACAGTGGTCATCTATCGTGGGATTACTCAAAAAAATCAGTTTTAGTATTGGACCTGATCTGGCTGTACTTATGATGTATAGCTTAAGCACCCTGCTCTTACTGGCTGTTTTTGGCGTTCCCAAACTCAAAACCATACCCAAATTTTATCTGCTCAGTGCAGCTGCATTATTTCTGGTATATGAAATCTGCTTTGCCTATGCCGTAGCACTCGCACAAACTGCACAGCAAGCCATTGAAATTAGTCTGGTGAATTATCTGTGGCCCAGTATGACCATCGCCATGTTCATTCTATTTCATGAACTAAAATTTCACAGCTTGGTGGTGGTAGGGCTCAGTATTAGTCTGGCAGGTATTTTTTATATCCAGACGGGCAACGGCGATATTCATTTAGCAACCGTCATTCACAACATGCAGGCCAATCCAACCAGTTACATATTGGCATTCATTGGGGCGAGTTTATGGTCGTTATATTGTGTATTTACCAAAAAATACAGCCAAGGACATAACCCAATCGTGTTCTTTTTCGCGATGGTAAGTGTGGTTCTCTGGAGCAAGACGCTGCTGTTAGATCACGAACAACTGCCGCAACTTCTTAATATTGACTTGAATATTATGCTGTATATGTTGCTGGTTTCGGTCGTAACTGGATTGGGCTATGCAGCCTGGAATATCGGGATTAATCAGGGTAATATCGCAATGCTGGTCGCGTTATCTTATTTTAGCCCGATCTTTTCGTCTATCATTTCGATGTGGGTACTGAATACCAGTCTATCGCATACCTTTTGGATCGGTACGATGATGGTCACCTTAGGTTCATTTATTTGCTGGCTATCGACCAACTGGAATGAAATTCGAGACCGCCTGTTTCCAGGCAAGCTCTATAAAACTTAAACTACATTTTTGCGGTTTAAGTTTACTGCATCTGCAATTCATTAACGGGTGATGCCTAATTTATTCCACACCTCAGGGGTCAAAAAAGTTGTAACCAGTTTGCTCATATCGATATATTTAAGTACGCCACTTAGCTGACTTTTAATTTCCGGATTTTTCAGTATTTCCTGACCTGTGACCTGCCCAAGCTCCTGGAAACTTTCGCCCACTGCTTGTACTCCTTCAGCCTGAATCACCGCTTTGGTTTGGGTTGGACATTGCTCAACCAGAATCCGCTGTAAAACCGTCACTAAATTTCTGTCGAGTGTTTCCTTTTGAGTTGCAGTTACATTGCTAAAAGCTTTCAGATCGGGATGATTACCCAATGCCACAAAGGTCCATTGCAAGACTGTGGTTTTATCAGTGGCCGTCGTGGATTTCATTAAACAGTCACTAAGCTGATCAACTGTTGGACCGGCTGTCGCAATCTGAGTTGCACCCAGCAATGCTGTAGTCATAAAGACTGCCCGAAGACCCGATAAAGCTTTGAATCCCATATTCCTTTCCTTTTTCACCCGTTCAAACTGCTTGAACAATGCAGTTTCTTTGTAGCATGTAAAAGATTAGAAAACCTGTAGAACTCTGTAACCTGAGAGATAAAAAAAGTCCCGACATCAGTCAGGACTTTTGGAATCGAATGAGGAAATCAGACTTACCAGATTTTTACCCGTTTATCTTCTTCCAGATACATTGGATCTTCTTGCTTGACGCTAAAGGCTTCATAGAAAGGTTTCTGGTTAAGTAAGGTCGCACGGCCACGAATGGCTGCTGGTGAATGCGGGTCTGTTTTTAACAGCTGTAATGCCAGTTCCGGACGAACTTTGGCACGCCATGCCTGCGTCCAGCCAATATAGAAACGCTGATCTCCGGTATATCCATCAATCACCGGAGCAGGCTTGCCATTTAGTGAAAGCTTATAAGCTTCATAGGCAATTGCCAGACCTGAGTTATCGGCAATATTTTCACCTAAGGTCAGCTCACCGTTGACGTGATAGCCCGGTATCGCTTCATAAGCATTATATTGCTCGACCAGAGCTTTGGTTTTTTCCTTGAACTTTTTATCGTCTTCTTCGGTCCACCAGTTTTTCATGTTGCCATCTGCATCAAAGCGGCTGCCCTGATCATCAAAGCCATGACTGATTTCATGCCCGATTACTGCCCCAATTGCGCCATAGTTCACGGCATCATCAGCATTCATATCAAAGAATGGCGGCTGTAAAATAGCAGCAGGGAAAACAATTTCATTGCCCATTTGGTTGTAGTAAGCATTTACCGTTTGCGGCAGCATATGCCATTCTTCACGATCAACCGGTTTCCCCAACCTATCCAGCGCAATGTCATAATTGAAACTGTTGGTACGACGCAGATTACCAATCAGGTCGCCATCTTTAATTTCCAGCTTGCTATAGTCACGCCATTTATTTGGATAGCCAATTTTTACTCTAAAGCTTTTCAGCTTACGGTGTGCCTGTGCTTTGGTTTCTGCACCCATCCAGTCCAGTTTTTCTAGATTCTGTTCAAATGCCAGCAACAGGTTTTCTACCAGTTTTTCCATACGCTGTTTCTGTTCAGGCTGGAAATGTTTTGCGACATAGACTTGTGCCAGACTTTCACCGAGTACGGCATTAGTCATATCAACCCCACGTTTCCAGCGTGCCCGTTGCTCGGTCACACCGCGTAAGGTTTTGCTGTACATTTCAAAGTTTGCATCAGCAAATTCCTGGCTTAAGTAAGGTGCAGCGCCATCAATCAGATGGAATTTGAAATAGGTTTGCCATACATCGAGGGGTGTGCTGCTTAAAATCTTGTTTAAATCTTCAAAATAACTTTTTTGCGCCACAATCACGGTTTTGGTTTTTTTATCTAAACCCGTCGCTTTAAAATAGGTTTTCCAGTCAAATTCTGGCACCAGGCTTTTGACGTCTTTTAATGTATAGACGTTATACATTTTTTCGAGATTACGGTTCTGCACATTATCCCACTGAATTTTGGCAATTTCAGTTTCTAAGTTCAGGATAGATTGTGCATGTGCAGCCGCATCTGCTTCTGTTTCACCCGATAGCGTCAACAGCTTAGCAATATGTTTAACATAAGTTTCACGGGCACTTTTCAGTTTTTCATCGTCTTTTAAATAGTAGTCACGATCCGGTAAACCTAAACCACTTTGACCCAAAAACACCGCCATTTGATCAGACTTTTTCAAGTCAGGAATCACGCCAAATTCAAAAGGTGTACTGACACGGTTTTTTGCATAGTCTGCAAGCAACAAAGTGAAATCTTTTTTGCTTTTCATGGCATCAATTTTGGCGATATCTGCTTTTAGCGGCTGGATACCTTTTGCATTTAAAGTTTCCGTGTCCATAAAGCTGGCATATAAGCTCCCCACTTTCTGCTCATTGCTGCCATAATCCGATTTGGTTTTCGCCAGCTCTTCTACAATGTCATGTAATTGCTGGGTCGAGTTTTCACGCAAAATCGTGAATGCGCCCCAGTTTGGCATATCAGCCGGGATTTCCTCATGCTCTAACCAGTGCCCATTTACATGCTGATAGAAGTCCTGTTGTGGTGCGATTTTTTTATCAAAATGTTGAAGATGAATCCCCGAGCCAAGTGCTGCAATAGCGGTTTGATCTGAAGCATAATTTGCAGAGGAAACGGCTAATAAAGCACTTACCAATGCGGTTTTTAGAAAAATTTTCAAAGCTTGCTATCCTCGCGCTTCATTGCGCAGTTGAATTTATCAATGCGTGTTGACCTGATAATCAAACACTTAAATCTTTATAAGCAGCATATATGCCAATTTTTAAA
This sequence comes from Acinetobacter sp. YH12072, assembly GCF_013419565.1. Taxonomy (NCBI): domain Bacteria; kingdom Pseudomonadati; phylum Pseudomonadota; class Gammaproteobacteria; order Moraxellales; family Moraxellaceae; genus Acinetobacter; species Acinetobacter sp. YH12072. The sequence goes on from NZ_VOZV01000032.1 coordinate 17,779, forward strand.
CTGTTCTTGACTCTGCATGCTGGTCATTTAGATAAAAAAATAGGCCAGTTTCTTTTCAGATGAACAGACCTGTTTTTTTAAATCCTGTTACCAGATGGAGATTCGTTTTTCAGGTGATAAATACATCTTGTCCCCTTCTTTAATCCCAAAAGCTTCATAGAAACTTTGCTGATTGCGGACGGCGCCATTGCCACGTACATGACCTGGCGCGTGGCTGGCAATATTTAGGCTATTTAACAAATATTCAGGATTACTTTTGCTACGCCAGACTTGTGCCCAGCCTATATAAAAACGCTGATCTCCACTAAAGCCATCAATGACAGGTGCTGGCTGACCCTTGAGCGATAACTTGTAAGCCATATGAGCGATCCCTAAGCCCAGGTTGTCAGAGATATTTTCACTTTTATTTAATTCCGCATTCACCTTATGCCCTGGCAGAGCTTCGTATTGTTTATATTGCTCGACTAAAGCTTTGGTGCGTTCGTTGAACTTCTTACGGTCGCGCTCGTTCCAGGTTTCTTCACCCTTGCCTTTGGCATCAAAGCGGCTTCCTCTATCGTCAAAACCGTGGCTAATTTCATGTGCGATAACAGCCCCGATGGCACCATAATTCACTGCAGGATCATGACTATCATCATAATAAAATGGTGCCTGCCAGATGGCCGCAGGTAATACGATTTCATTCAGCTTGACATTATAGTAAGCATTGGCTGTTTGTGGCGACATGTGCCAGGCTTCTGGATCGATCGGTTCTCCCACCTTGTCCAGTTCACGCTGGTAATTGAATAGCCGGGTCCGCTGGATATTCCCAATCAGATCATCCTTACGAATCTCTAGGGCTGAATAATCCCGCCATGCTTTCGGATAGCCGATTTTGATATTGATGCTATCTAGCTTATGCCGTACTTGTTTTTTAGTGTCCGAACCCATCCAGTCAGCTTGGTCCAGTTTCAGATGAAAGGCTTTACGGACGTTTTCCACCATTTCCAGTATCGCTGGGCGCTGGCTTTCATTAAAGTGCTTTTCTACATAGAGCTTGCCAAGCACATTGCCTAAAATACCGTTAGTTAGCTTCAAGGCAGACTCATTCCGTGGAGAACGTGCTTGTACACCCTCTAGTGTTTTGTCATAAAATTCAAAATGATGGTTTTGAAAAACTTCTGTTAAAAATGGCGAATAACTATTGATCAGGTTGAATTTCAAATAGGTTTGCCAGGTTTCAATTGGAACGACCTTCCATAACTGATCCAGCTGACGCAAATAATTAATCTGCGAGATCGCAACCTCTTTTCTTGCACCTTTTAAGCCCAGTTCTGAGAAATAATTCATCCAGTCAAAAGAAGGCATATAGTTAATAATATTTTTAGTTTCAACGAGATAGGTTCTCACCTCATCATTGCGCAGCTCCACAGCGGACCAGCTAATTTTTGCCAGTGCCTTTTCCAAAGCCAGGATAGTGCGAGCATCTTCAATCGGCTTAGGCTGACCGGCAAAATTCAGGGTATTGGCGATATAAAGCATATAAGTATTGCGAATTTCCTGTTGTCGAGGCTGCTCACTCAGGTAAAAATCACGATCAGGCATTCCCAAACCACCTTGCCCTACATACATCATCGCCTTGGAAGAAGCTTTACGGTCCTGATAAAAACGGGTAGAGAATGGCAAATTCAGATTGATTTTTTCCGCATAGGCAAAAAATTCTGCCAGATCTTTTTTGGTCTTGATACTTTCAATCCGCTGCAGGTCTTGTTGCAATGCCTCAAGTCCGAGCTGTTCTAGCCGATCGGTATCCATATAACTGGCATAGAGATCTGCGACCTTTTGTTCATTGCTACCTTGCGGATGCTGTTTTTTGGCCAGCTCATTAAAAATGCCAAATAACTGCTGGGTTGATCTCATACTCACTTCAGCAAATGCACCCGACAATGCCTGATCTTCTGGAATCTTTGCGGTTTTCAGCCAGTTTCCATTCACGAATTGATAAAAATCCTGCTTTGGATCAACCGTCCGATCAATCGCATTCAGATCAATTGCCGATTTTAATGAAGTTGTACTCACTGCATAACTCACAGGTGAATGTAGAAATGCACCCACAAGAATCAAATGACTTAAAATATGTTTTCTCAAGCGATAAATCTCATTATTGTGTATGTTAAAAATCAATTAGTTTTTCTTGCTCTGTCCATAAGCACAAAACTGATAATTTTTAAGCAAGAGATATACCAATAATTTTTAGAATATGCCGTTGAATGGGCTTGTATTTAACAAGAGAGATAGAGGAGAAAATCTGAGATGGCGGCGGGAAATTTACTCTGAAATGAGGTTCGATTTGCGACCCAATAATAATTAATTTTTATTCCTATCAACAGAATAACTATTTATCTTCTATCATTGATCTTCAAAAGAAAAATATTGTTTTTAAGTTCTGCTATGCTTAAGAAATACTTTTTTAAATATCACCAATATTTAAAGTAGATGACTTTTCATGTGCATCTACTTTGCCAAATAAATGATCAAACTGAATGTGAAAATAATAGACTTATTTTAACTGTCTCAACTGATTCTTTGCCCCAGTATGGTTATAGTTGGTGGCCAGATTCTGCAGTACTCGTTTGGCTTGAACCTTGGAATTTGGAATACGGTTGGCATAGGCTGGAATACTGCTTAAACAGCGTGCCACTAGCATGCCGGATTCGGTATAGACACGTGTTCCTTCTGTACCCTGTAATTTGCCATAGTTATAGGCACGCTGGGCATTATTGCAGGCATTGTTCAGGTTCTTGCCGCTATTGATATCACGACGTGCAGCTACATACAATTTCATCTGTTGCTGTTGTGGCGTTTCGATACTAGTTGTACGAGCAGCAGGGACAGCAACCTCTGTCGGTTCAATAGCAGGTATTTTTATTTCTTTCTTATCAGCTTCTTTTTTATCTAATTCCTTTTTCTCATCTTTGACTGAGGTTTTGGCTGCATTCTTCTCGGCAATTTTATTAGACTTAGTCGTAGTCTTATGGCCCTGATAGAAATGACGTGCTTCAGCTGGGCTTTGAAGTTTGCTCAAGATCCGGACTACACGCGTAGTATTATTCTTATCTGGCTGATGTTCAGAAATCGGCTCAATAGAAACAATCCAGTTTTGTCCTTGAGGCATCGTACATTGATAGGCACCAATACCCTGAGTGACATAACGGTTTTTGCTTAAACGGTTCTTCTGGGCAGAATCTTTTACTGAAGCCAATTGGCTCTTATACAGTAGAGAAAACTTGCCGCCCCGTTCATGACAATACTGGCTTAAGGTGGTTCGTGGATAGAGGGATTGTGGCTCCAGATGCTGCTTGGATTTTTCCCATGAATAAACATATTCTTTTGCCGAACCGTCAGCCTGATTCAAGTTTCTTTTAACAATCAGTTCTTGAGGACTTACATAAGGATGCTGCATATCTGATTTCATTTGCTGAATACTGTTACATCCAGCCAGGCTTGCTACACATATTGTTGGAATTATTAATTTTAGCTTCACTGCTTATCTCCCCCAGGCCTCTATAACATATAGCAAATGTGCCAAAACAACAATCTCAACAGATTGATAAATATAAAAATATAGCGAGACCTATCACTAAAAATGAGGAATAAAATGCCTAATTCATCCGGCTTTAATCCAGATAAATTGATCAAATTAACATTCTTCAAGTCAACAAATACGCTGGATTACTCATCAATTGAAAGATGAAGCAGTAGAAAAAAGATATAAAAAAACAGAAGAAACAGATCAGTTCTCCGGTTACTCATTCAACAAAAATTAGAGATATTATTATCATGGACAATAACGGCAATTATGCTCTCTATCGCTGTCTGAATGAGATTATAATTTGAATAATTTCCTTTACGTACACTAATTGTTTTTATACGCCATATTATTGGAAATTAAACAGCACCCTGGCTGGCCCTTAAAATTCTAGCCAAGAAAAAATAGCTTGAATACCCTAATATTGGGATGTTTGGGTACCATTCATCCTAATTTTTTAGCACCTCTCCAGATCGTAATTTTCAATTGGATTTTGAATAAAAATTAATCAATAAAAAAGCCAGACCTATAATGATCTGGCTTTTAAAATTGTCTAGGAATAGAAGAAAAAAATTAATCGAGATGGGATTCAAATGCTTTCAAACGTTTATAGATGGAGAGCAATTCAATAATCGTAGGCCAAGATAGAATAAGATACTGGAAAGATTCACGAACCTTACCGAAAACATTCAGGATCTGCATCATCAAACCGAGTGTAATCGCACCCGCGGCAATACTTGGAAACAAAATAAATAATCCGTAAATATTGTCCAATTGCAGATACCAGATGCGCACCATATTGAAATAGGCATAGTGGAAATACAAACGGAAATAATTCGTACGTACCCGACTAAACAGTTCTTGCAAGGTAAGCGGGTGAGCACGATCAGCATAATCTTCACCATAAACCAGCTCTTTACGATAAGCCGCTTCAACTTTCTGATTATTGAATTCCAGTCCAGGGAGTTTCATTCCGACAATCATTAAAATCACAGTTCCCAGAACTGCCCATCCGATCGACGCCCACATTAATGCATGCGGTATTTCACCGACAATGGGCAGTACTTTTACATGACTCGATAACTCATACAGGATTGGCAGGAAAGCCATTAATAGCATCAGAGATTCAATGAGTGAGACACTCAGCTGTTCCGTAGTTTTGGCAAAACGCATGGTATCTTCCTGAATACGCTGTGACGCCCCTTCAATATGACGTAACTTTTCCCAATGTGCCGTATAATAGTCATTCATTGCCGTCCGCCAGCGGAATACATAATGACTGACAAAGAACAGGTTAAACACTGCCAGCGTGACATAGACCATGGCAATATAAATAAAGGTCAATGCACCTTGATATAGTAGGCTGACATCTCCGCCCCCTTGGGTGAGCATATTCTGGATCTGGTCATAGAACGGACTATACCATTCATTTAAGACCACATTAACCTGCACCCCAAACCAGATATTGAACAGGATAAAGGCCGAGCCCCACACGGACCAGCGCTGCCAGGGATGTTTCGCTTTAAAATACCAGAAGGTAGCAAATATCGCGGTACTCACAAAAAACCAGAGATAGAACCAGAGAAATTTTGGCGCCCAGAAACGGCTGATTCCTATCGGCATTTTAAGATCATGATAACCTTCAGTCATACCTAAATAGACACCCCAGCCTGATCCACCACTATGCCAAAGGCCAAGATTGATCAGAAACCACAGTACCAGACTACTAAAAAACCACACTGGTTGTGGAAAAAATGACTTAAACATTGGGGCTTAATTCTCCTTATAGATGTAGGGGTCATCCAAATGACGCACAGTTTATTCTTATTTTCAGACTTTCAACGAACTGCAGCATAAATTTGCAATTCAATGTAAAAAATTACATACAAACACAAAATCGCTAAAGCCAAATTAATATCAGATTATATGATTCTTGCTTTAATACTAGCGCATAACATACGCAATATAATGGAGGAGATCATGACTGGCCTGTCAAAAAGTGACAAGCAGATTTTGCGCTAGATTGACTATTTGGTACCGTTTGTCTTTTTCTCTTCTTTTCGTCGGTAAATAAACTGAAAATATTCGAGTTTAAGAAACACAAATCGTTTGAAAATTAAATCTTAATCTCTATCCCTTTAATTTACTGACTTAAGCGCTTTTTAAGAAAAATTGACCGACTTGTTGACTTATGTCTCGGTTTTTCAAAAATTAGTTAAATGTGCAAAAATCATGTTAAGATTAAAAAACAGCGAAGTATCAATATTTGGGAATAAAAATATGGAAAGTTCTGTGATTGAATTACTTAAGCCAGTGACCTTGGAAAAGGAAAACTGTCACCCGATTATTTTTGAAGCTGGTACTGTTTTAAAAGTTTTGATGCAAACCCCTACCAGTCTTTTAGTCAGTAATGATGATGACTTTAACTTTACTATTCCATTGAAAGATGAGAACGATGTCTGGAGAGAGCTATAAGCACTCTGCTCTCCTCTTTATGGGGTTATGTCTACCTAGTCTCTTCAATGATATAACCCTAACTCTTCTTTGTAGCACCAAGATTTTATAATTTATCCTTCCTTTCAAAACTGGCTTTAATAAAAAATTAATAGGCTGCACTATATTCTTATTTTATATTAAATGTGTTTTTTAATATTTCCAATTTAATACCTATTATTTAATAGAAAGCCAATGAATTAATTTTTAGAAATATAAATCAAAACCATTTTTTACATTAAATAATCAAAAGAATCTTATTTATAGCACTCAAACTTACTCAATCACTTAATATGCAATACCTTAAATATCATTATTAATATATTAAAAATCACTGAAAAATTATTTTACAAATATACAAAGAATATCAACTTTTTCTGCTGAATATTTCCAAATTTTACAAAGTAACTTTACATGTCAAAAGTGTTTCTTTTCTGCGCCTAAAGCCATTTTGAAAAATAGAATATGTTATAAAACTAATTAGATTAAAAATCACACAGTTTAACTCTAAATTTTAATCTATTTTATATCAAGTACTTAGGTGGATTTATGTCAGGCATATATAGGGAACAAGATTTAGAAGATTCATCTAGCTCATCTTTTTATATATCGCCAAAGATGATTTTAAATGATTGCAACCTGAATATGGACTCAGACCAGGTTGTTTTATTTCTTGATATTGACGGAACAATCTCTGAATTTCACCCAGATCCAGATAAAAGTATAATTCAACCTGAAATTATAAATATATTGGAAAATTTACAACAATATATTCAGCTGATATTAGTTACTGGTCGTTCTATTTTACAAGCACAAAAACTTATTCACCCTCTGCAATGGAATATCGCTGGATCACATGGTCTGGAATTAATCTATCAAGCTAATTTAAAGACATTAATCTCTTTAAATAAGTCGCAGCTACAAGCCCTAAAACAATATATTCAGGAACAGGCAGTTCAAATCCCTGATTTGCGGATCGAGGTTAAAGATTATTCTGTTGCACTACATTTTCGTGAACATCCTCAACTAGAAGATCGCGTACATGCTTTTGCGCTGGAATGTCTCAACCAGTTTTCCGACTTTGAGTTAAAAGCTGGCAAGTATGTTTTTGAACTGGTGCCCAAAGGCGCCAATAAAGGTTCAGCGATTCAACAGATTATTCAGCAATACCATCTCAATGATCATTATCCCATGTTTATTGGTGATGACCTGACCGATGAAGCCGGATTCAAAGTCATCAATGCCCTTCACGGCTGCTCAATCAAAGTAGGCCCTGGCCAGACCCTAGCACGGTACAGACTGGAAAACGTCTCTCAAGTTCAGGCCTTCCTGAAAGAATTTTTAAAGGTAATTGAAGTACAAGAACAACAACGATTGGAGAAATCACATGTCTAAACTCATTGTGTTATCAAACCGTGTGAATCTACCTAACCCAGAAAGTATGAAGGCTGGTGGATTGGCTGTTGCATTGCAGGATGCATTGCTAGATATAGGCGGTATCTGGGTTGGATGGAATGGCTCCAGAGTTGACCAGAACAAGGAACAGAAATTTCAGATTCTGAAACATCAGAATGTGGAATATCATACCAGTGCACTGAGCGAAGCCCAGTACCAGGGTTATTATTGTGGTTTTTCTAATAATGCCTTATGGCCGTTAATGCATGACCAGCATCAACGTGTTGAATATCAGCCGCAGGATTTTAAAACCTATAAAGATGTCAATTTGCGTTTTGCCAAACACCTGAAACAGGTGGCTTCACCACATGACATCATCTGGATTCATGATTATCATTTTCTGAGTGTTGCGCATTACTGTCGTAAATTAGGTATGCGCAACCGGATTGGGTTCTTCCTGCATATTCCTTTCCCCGAACTAAAACTTTGGCAAACGCTGCCTCCATATCAGGAACTGGCCCGACATCTGGGAGATTTTGATGTCATCGGTCTGCAAACTCCACGCGATCAGGCCAACTGTATTGATTTCCTGGAACAGGTATTAAATATCCAGCATTGCAATGATGAAATCCTGAGTTATCAGTCTAAACGGATTTATGTGAAAGCTTATCCAATCGGTGTACACCCGGCGCAGATTCAGAAGCAGGCTGCTGAAAGCCAAGTCACTGACCTGCCCTTTGATCTGGATAAAGCACATGCCCATAAGACCATTATTTCGGTTGACCGGATTGATTACAGTAAAGGGCTGCTGGAGAAAATTCATGCATTCCAGGAGTTGCTGGATGAACAGCCTGAATTTAAAAATCAGTTCCAGCAATTACAGATTGCCTGCCCATGTCGACTAGATGTGAACAGCTATAAAAAACTTTATGAACAGTTCCAGGCTGCGGTGCAGAATTTAAACCATCAGCATGGCAATGCAGACTGGCTGCCTTTTGACTGTAGCTATGACACTTTGGGTCATGAAGCCCTGATGCAGCTCTATCGTAAGGCGGATATTTGCTGGGTGAATTCAATCCGTGACGGGATGAATCTGGTCGCCAAAGAATATATTGCTGCGCAAGATCCATTAGATCCAGGCGTATTGATTCTGTCTAAATATGCCGGGGCTGCCGAGCAAATGAAGGAAGCCTTACTGGTCGATCCTTATGATCAGGACAGTATGGCCAAAGCCTTGAAAAGAGCCTTGCGTATGCCTAAGTCAGAACGTTTGGAACGTTACCGCTATTTACAGCAAGGCTTAAAGAATTTCGATATCATTCGCTGGCGTGATCAGTTCCTGTCGGACCTGAAAAAATCACAAAGCTTGCGAATTTATCGACCAGTGGCCAAAGGCATCTCGACCCAGTTCAATATGCATGCATAAGTCTGAAAAGCCCATAAAAAACAATAGCTTTATGCTGGTGTTTTATGGTCTAGGCCGGCAATAAGACCTTCTACTTTTTCTGATTCTTTGTGACCGGCAGTCAGATGGTTCAGGATTACAATGCTCATTAAAGCAACTGCGATGACCGTAAATACTAAACGCAAGCCAATAATTTCACTACCGAAACCTACCAGCGCTGGTCCGATCAATGAACCGGTATAAGCAAATACCGATACATAAGATAATGCTACATGAGAAGCCATAGTTTTTTGACGGCCTGCACGAGAGAACATCAATGGAACAATGTTAGCACTACCTAGACCCAAGATCGCATAACCGGTTAAAACGACTTGCCATACTGGTGCAAAGATCACCATGAATAAGCCTGCTGCAGCCAGTAAAGCACTTAGTAAAATAGTGATTTTTTCACCCAAGCTTTGAATGATGAGATGACCGCTAAAACGTCCAAGAACCATTAAGCCAGCAAAGAAACTATAAGCCAAACCGGTATGCGCTGCAGGTACATTAAACTGGGTTGCCAGATAAATACCGCTCCAGTCCATTGCTGCACCTTCAGACAGGAAAGATACAAAACAGATCAGGCCAATACCTAAAATTGCGAATGTTGGTAGCGCTTTTTTCGCAGGTTTTGCTGTAGCTGTATTAGTTTCTTCTGTAGTTGATGACTGACCACCTAAGCAGAATGGAATTGCCAGCATCGCAATCGCAAGCAACATCACACTTACGACCAGTGTGCCAGTTAAAGGTGCCAGACCAAATCCCATTAACGTGGTCATGCCCAATACACCGACCAGACCACCCAAGCTACATACGCCATGGAAACCAGACATCAAGCTTTTATCCATGAGTTTTTCAATCTGGGCAGCCTGAATATTTACGGTTACCCCCAAGGCACCAGCACTGGCACCAAAGAAAAACAAGGTAATTGCCATCATCAAGCTGGTAGGACTAATCGCTAGCGCTGGCAAGATGAACAGAAATGCAGCCAGAATAACAGCCAGTACTGTACGGCAACCAAACTTACTTGCCATACGACCTGCCAATGGCATTGCCAGCATTGAGCCAACTCCGGCACATAGCAAAAGCAAACCAAAGTCAGCATGATTCAGTAATAAGCGCTGCTGCGCATAAGGAATTAATGGCGCCCAGGCAGCTGTACTAAAACCTAGACTAAAAAAACACAGTGCAGTGGCGATTTTCTGCCAGAGATACGGTGATGGAGACTGAAGACGAGAAATTAACTGTGAATTTAACATTGTCATTCCAAAAGAAAGAGCTCAGGCATCCATTACCGATCATCCATAGAAAAACCCCGCGGACTTATAGCTGAAAAATATAAGTAGCAGGGCTTAATTTGTGTGAATTATAAACAGAATTTTTCTAAATGAAATAGCTTTTAGAGATGAATTTTTAAATTTTTTACAAGTAATTGATTGTATAAAATTTATAATTTTATAGTTTTATTTGTATACGCTGATCGGTTTTTTCATTGCTTCCTGTAACTCAAGCTTTTGTAAAAAACAGGCGAAACCTTCAGCAACTTTTGACCGTAGACGGCTACTGGTTGTTACCCTTAATTGATTGGACCAGGTAATGTTGACTCCTGCCTGTTGTAAACGGCGAACAAAGTCGACATCTTCATGACAATCTAGCTGGCTAAATCCGTTAGAATTATTATATACACTTGTTTTAAAACATAAATTTGCACCATGAATATGCCGATGATCCATTTTGTCCTGATAGTGGCCTAAATATTTTAGTCGGGCTTCCAAGCTTAAATTTTTCCATTCGTCCACTTCAACGACCCCACAAATTGCGTCAGTGGGTTGGTGCTTCCACATGGCTTTGAACCAGTCTTCCTGTACACTTGAATCCGCATCAGTACAACAGATCCAGTCGCATCCTTGTTCAATTACTTTTTGAATTCCTAAATGACGGGTCTTACCCACCGAACGAAAATTACAACTAATGACTTCTATGCCCAGTTGCACCGCTTTGATCGCGGTTTGATCGGTACAACTGTCTAAGACAACTAAAATCTTAATCTCGGGAATATTTTCTGATGAACCAAGGTATTGATAAAATTCAAATTGTGCTTTTTTTAAGGCCAGCAGGCAGCGTTCTATATAGGCTTCTTCATTACAGGCAGGAATAACCACGCCAATTTTATTCATTTAAGGCCCTCTTGCTCTGCCACAGACTGTGGGCTATTCATCCAGACATCAATCAGAAAATCAGGTTCCTGTAGTTGTGAACACTTTCTATAAGGTAAGTGTGCATTTAGATGGTCATGAATATCATCACCAGTAAAGCTAAAACCTGAAATTGATGCCCGCCAGTGACAAGCCAGAATACAGCCTTCTGCATCAAGGGCGTGCTGCAGCCAGTGGGTCAATTTCTCTAAAGCGGCCTGATCCAGATAATATAAAACCTCACTCAGTACAATTAGCTGGAACTTACGCTCTGGCAAGTCTTCCGGAACAACGCCTTGGACAAAACTGACATGAGAATAATCTTGCAGACGTTGTTGCGCCAGCCGGATCGCTGTCGTATTGGCATCCAGACAGATGAGTTCTCCGGTATGAGGAGCTAGTTCCTGACTTAGCATGCCATTACTACAACCGATTTCTATGGCAGATTCAAAATGCAGTTTGGGCAAGAGTGCTTTACAAATTTGACGTTTACGCTGTTCATACCAGCGCTGTTCATAATGCCATGGATCTCCCTGATTCAACGCATATAAAGCATCAAAATAGGCATGATCATAAGTTGATTTACTGTTCATACAGATAAACCTCCCATGGCTGTAAAACACGCTCTAATGCATGCTCAGGGACAATCGGTGCCTGTTCTGTCGTCGGATCATTCTCAATCTGACTTTTGAAACATCGTGCAGCTCGGGCTTTACATTTTAATTCTTCATCTGTCAGCCTGAGTTTGTGCGCAACCGTCCAAGGAATTCGGGTATCTCCTGGTGTGGCCCAGTGCCACGCCCAGATTAAAACTTGAATATATGGTAACTGTAGCTCAGTGGCGAGTTGCTGGGCGACCTGGCCGGTTATTTCATGATCTGGATGTCCATCATGAACAAAAGTCGTGACCAATACATCATTAGGCTGTAAATATGAATACAATTGCTGTTTGAGCAAGTCTCGCTGCTCAGCCACTTTTCCATCCTGAATATCCAAAGCAATCCGAAGAACTGGCTGTTCTAAGGACAATTCTTCGAGAGCTTGGCGAGTTTCTGCTGGACGAATCTGGTTCAGTTCTTCTGGCGTATACAGACTCGAACCGGGATGACTGGCCGTACCATTAGTCACTGCAAACAGTACAATCTTATAGCCGAGTTTATCCAGACGTTGCATCAGTCCGCCACATCCCAGAATTTCATCATCCGGATGCGGTGCCACAATACAGACTCTGGCATCTGCAGGAATTACATTGGAAATATTAAATTCTGGTATCTGTTGCAGTATTTCGCAGTTACGCCATTCTTCCACCCGTGTCCCCTCCCCATGGATCACACGATCTTCGACAATCTCATGTTTTAAAGTGCCCATAGTTCTTCCTCCTGTGCGCTTAGTTCTCCAATACGCTCAAGATCAAAAGCAGCATGGCTTTGACGGATAAATACCGGCAGATCTGCTGCGAGCTGGGCAAAATAAGAATTGGTACAATAAGGCGCTGCGCCAAGTGCTTTTCCGACCTGGTTCAGTACATTTAATGCAGTGGCTTCAACCTGCGCACGCAAAGCCTGAATCTGAAGTTGATGAGGAAATTTAGGTTGCTGGTCAATCAATTCTGCAACCCGATAGAACAAAGCCTGAGTAGCTAAAAGATCACGGCTGATTTCACCCAGATACATGGCTTTATACATATGTGGTTTTCTTAACTGTTCCTGCTGCAGATATTCAGCAAGAGCTACTGTCGCACCATACCAGCAAGCGGCAACGCCTGCTGCTCCATGCCAGAATCCCACCCGATCCAGATAAGCATGTGGATCAGCGACTTTTTTGACAGGGACCTGATTAAATTCCAGTTGAGCCGTGGACGTATGCTGCATTCCCAAAGCTTGCCAGACAGTATGGTCATGCTGAATACCAGGCTGCTGCATATCTACAATTAGCAATTGAGAGCGATTTTGTTCATCCCGATATGTCAGTAAACCTGACTCTACCCAGCTCGAAGCGGAACACCAGGTTTTGATGCCAGTCAGCTTGCCTTCATCCAGCTGCAATGGTTGAGGCCCTCCTTCTGCTGCCCAGACTGCCCAGAGCTGATGAGGATTTGCCGGAATATTTAATTCATGCAGAATTGCGAGTGCATCCAGATGCGACTCAAATATTTTACCCAGACTTAAATTGGTTGCCGAGATCTGGCTTAAAATTTGCCAGCGTTTTAAAGTTTCCCCTGATGCAGGAAAAGGAACCTGATCCGAAAGTTGTACCAGTTCCTTCAAAGTCGTTTGAATATTTTCTTTAGGTTCTAATGATGAATTTTTAAATCTTTCTAATATTGAACTGAGGTCCATAAAAGTGCTTCCTCAAAAATATCGATATTGTGGTCATTTGATGAAAGCCAGTTAAGGAAAAAGTCTTTTCATCTGTTTTAAACGGGTCATTAGTCCTAGTACCTTACGGCGTACCATAATTTCTTCTTCACTAAAAGGCAATTGTTCTCTAAGTTGACTCATAGGTAGATGGTTATGTTCGATCAGATAAATATCCTGCTCCCTGCTCCATTGCGCATTTTGCATCTGTGCCAGTAATTTTTTAGGATCTGGTCTCGCCATAAACTTTTTATCCCTTGAAATAGAGAATAGAAGCCGAAGCTTCTATTCTCATGGTATTTATGCAGGAATAGTTTCTGCAATCAATTCACGCGCCCAAACGCGGTGATTCATGATCAAGGTCTTAAAGGTATCTTGCACGGTATCGAATTGAGAATTCGCCAAAGTGCCTTCATCACTGATCAGTTTTAAGTCTTCAATTAGCTGACCTTTATCTCCCAGGAAGACAATCGGTTTCAGGTGCTTATAAGCTTCAAGCAGATAGTGAGTCGCGATACCATCTTTCAGCACCATGTCATAGTTATCACCATCGACAATAACTACGGCATCATAGGCAATCGAAGGTTCAGCTTTCTGCATACCATCAGATGGAATCACTGTACCTTGCTGGCTCAGGACTGGTCCTGGACGAGGTGTTAACACATCAGCCCCAGCACTTTCTGACTCAGCCCAAGCCTGCACAGCTTTGATACTGGCTTCATTGGCTTTGTCATGTGCCAGAATCGCGATTTTACGTGCCTTAATATCGGCAGGTTTAAACGCTTCAAAAGACAGACGCTTAGAAATCAGAACATCAGGCAGTTTGGCAGCTTTTTTCTCAGCTGGGATTTCAATTCCTAACTGGTCCGCAACCTGTTGAGCCAGCGTCAAGTCGATATTGCACAACACTTCGAGAACTTCACGTTCACGGATATTTTGGCGCTGTACTTTACTCAGTTCGAATACATAGGCATCAATAATATGCTTCTGCTCATGCGGTGCCTGGCTTTGATAGAATAAACGGGCATGAGTGAAGTGATCATTAAAAGACTCACTACGCTGGCGGATTTTATGACCGTCAATACGCTCCTGATAGCTTTCGAAACCACCTGCCTGAGTCGCACCTGGCGCTTCAGCCGGCCAGTTATCATCAATCGAGTTTGGTTCGTAGTTGGCCTGTCCGGTGTGAATAAGACGTTGATGCAGGCCATCACGCTGGTTGTTATGGAATGGACAAACCGGCTTATTGATTGGAATCTGATGGAAGTTTGGACCACCCAAGCGGCTTAATTGAGTATCAGTATAAGAGAACAGTCGGGCCTGTAGTAGTGGGTCATTGGTAAAGTCAATGCCTGGTACGACATGACCTGGGCAGAAAGCGACCTGCTCAGTTTCGCCAAAGAAATAATCAACATTACGGTTCAACACCATACGGCCAATTGGAGTCACTGGAACCAGTTCTTCCGGAATGATTTTGGTTGCATCCAGCAAGTCAAAATCAAATTTCATTTCGTCTTCTTCAGGAACGATCTGTACACCTAATTCCCATTCCGGGTAATTACCGGAAGCAATCGCTTCATACAGGTCACGACGATGGAAATCGGGATCCTTACCTGCCAGTTTTTGCGCTTCATCCCATACCAGTTGTGTCAGACCTTGTTTAGGCGTCCAGTGGAACTTCACAAAGACAGCTTTATTTTCAGCATTGATCAAACGGAAGGTATGCACCCCAAAACCTTGAATCGAGCGTAAATTACGTGGAATAGCACGATCCGACATTGCCCACATCACCGCATGTGCAGATTCAGGTACAAGAGAGACAAAGTCCCAGAAAGTATCATGTGCTGACGCACCTGATGGAATCTCGGTTTGTGGTTCAGGTTTCAGCGCATGGACAAAATCAGGGAACTTGATGCCATCCTGAATAAAGAATACTGGCGCATCGTTGGCCACCAGGTCAAAGTTACCTTCATCCGTATAAAACTTAGTCGCAAAACCACGAATATCACGTACCGTATCTGCTGAACCGCGAGGACCTTGTACTGTAGAGAATCGAACAAAGACTGGAGTCTGGGCACCGGTATTGGTTAGAAACCCGGCTTTAGTCCATTTTTCATTGCCTGGATAAGCTTCAAAAAAACCATGTGCCCCAACACCACGTGCATGCACAATTCGCTCTGGAATACGCTCATGATCAAAATGGGTAATCTTTTCACGGAGAATAAAATCCTCCATTAAAGTTGCCCCACGAACACCCGCTTTTAGACTGTTCTGGTTATCCGAAATTTTGACACCTTGGTTAGTAGTCAGTGTCTGTTCGGTGGAGTCACTACGATATGCATCAAGCTGCTCACTTTTTTTATTGGTATTCTGCTTATCTAAACCATTTTTACCTGCGGCTGGACTGTTCGCCTTAATTTTCATGACATTTTCCTTGCTGATCTTGAGTTTAGTGAAGTCTTTTTTTGCCTATCTCAAATTCGCTTGAGTTTTATTCAACATCTTGGCGTTTTTACAGAAAAATAAAGTTCCACTTTTATCTGCATGCGGTGAGCTGTTGCTGAGTATGAAAATCTTTTTATTGATTTCGTCTGTATCCCTAACATAACGAGATTTGACGAATACATTGCTGAGTCTTTGTAGTGGCTTGTTTAATAAAGGCACAGTTCTGTTATTTTTCTTAACCACACAGTTTTCTTGCCGAGTAACGATCACAAAGTTCGAAAAATTTAAAGCTGATAGTTTTTACTAAAAGATAAAATCATGAAATAAAGGCTTAATCATCTAAAAATGAAAACAAGTTTTTAAAAAACTGATCCAGACATTTGAGTTTTATAAGGCAAAATTAATTTCTTTATACAGTTACAATCCTGTCACCAGGCTATACAGAACGCCTAAACTTATATCTTTGCCCGTCCTATAAACTATATAACTCAGAAGTACTTAAAATTATTTCCACATATAAATAGTGGCAAAAATCTATTTCATATAAAAGGTCATGCTGCCAAGATTTCCTATCTTTTCAGCCATGACTGGCAAACTTCTATTTTAAAAGATATCTCTCTACAAAATTGTTAAGGAGTAAAACATGGGCTCTTCAGAAAAAAATGCTAAAGCTATGAAAATTGATATTGGTATTTCTTACGAAGACCGTGCCAAAATCGTCGAAGGTCTATCTAAATTATTGGCAGACAGCTATACCCTCTATTTAATGACCCACAACTTTCACTGGAATGTCACCGGACCACAGTTCAATAGTCTGCACAGCATGTTTATGACCCAATATACCGAACAGTGGAATGCTCTTGATCTGATTGCAGAACGTATCCGGGCCTTAGGCTTTGCCGCACCCGGCACTTACCAGCAATTTGTTAAGCTGACTGCTATTAAAGAAGTAGAAGGTGTACCAGATGCCCAAGAAATGTTGCGTTTATTGGTAAATGCTCATGAAACGGTAGCTCGTACCGCACGCAATCTTTTTGAAGTTGTTGATGAAGTCAACGATCAGCCGACTGCAGATTTAATCACGCAACGTCTTGATGTGCATGAAAAAACAGCCTGGATGTTAAGAAGTACTTTAGAGTAATTAACTTTTCTCATTGAGAAAATAACTTTAAAATCAGAAAATTAGCTTTTTCTAGAACAAATAAGTGCTCAAATTTAAGTCATATCCTTTTGAGCACTTATTTATCTCACCTTCCACCCTATAGTGAAGGCTTTGAAAAATAAATATTTACCTTTTAAGAAATTATTTTTTAATCAATAAATCTTTATTTATTATCTATTTAATTATATTAGCTTAGATAGGGAATTTGGCTTTTAAATAAAAATTTCTTATATTATAAAAATATAATTTTTACTAAATCAGCATTTAATCACTTTTTTTGATCTCAGTCTTTTTCCATATCTTTTAAATATATTGAACAAATGGACCAAACCATTTCTGCTTACAAAATAAGCAACAGATTAAGCTTCAAAAATGCTTACAAACTGAATATTATTCATCTAAAATAGAGAACCACATCACATAATATAATTATTGAAATATATTGTATACATTTTGTATTTCTGAAAGATTCAGGGGATTAAGTTATGAGTGTTCAAAAGCTGCTCATTTCACTCAAACTTAATTTACGTAAATTGATTTTAATCCTTTTACTTGTGAGTCTGGTGATTCTTTTTTCAATTACATTGATTGTGAGCAATGTAATTCACCGACAGCAACTGATTAATAATTCTCTTGCAACTAATTATGAGTATGCAGCTAAAGTTGCTTCTATTTCTGATTTATATTTTAAAAATATATTTAATGATTTAAGCCTCAGTGCCAATATTATTAAGAATGGCTTTCATAATGAGCAGTTATTAAAAACTGAATTAAACAGATTGATTCAACAATCTAATTCTTTTAGCAGTGTTTTGATCAGCGATGCAGATGGTCATGTCATCGAATATGCGCCTGAAATCTTGAAATTAGATAAAGTTGCGATTATCCGGTCTTTGGGCTTTAGCAAATCACTCGAATCAAAGAAGCCTTATATAGAGGTGGTCCCACTTGTTTGAACAACTAAAAGCGTATTTATAAGTGATATTCCGCTCTAGTTAAGCCACCTTGTTTTGTTGGGGTAGCTGATCATAGTAAAACTCATTTGGTGTCATTTTGTCT